>JAGPBS010000025.1 GCA_018063245.1 Alphaproteobacteria bacterium
TCGATAACTCCTTTTGCTAACCACGGCATTTTAGATCTCCCATTTTTGCCGTAAAGTTTATCAATTTTCGTTACCTATGTCCCCGCACATTCGTTACCTATGTCTCCGGTCTGTACACGAAGGCAGGTGTGACAAAAGTTGAAGCACCCGTGACAGCATGGATAAAAAACTTCATTTAATATTACTTTGATCAAGAGGATCTGGATTTTTGGCAACACTCTCATAATCCAGCTTCTGCAAGACAAGCGTAAGCATTGCTTTCATTTCTACATTGTGCGTTTCTTGCTGCTTTAGCAACTCACCGATTTGCTGGTCTTTCTGCGCCAGCTGTTGTCTCAATTGTTGCACTTGCTCTTCCAGTCCTTGTATGCGCGGCAATAGATTGAAAAAGTCTTGCAAATTGATTGCGCTTTGCGCAGCTGGCTGAGTTACTCGAGGCTTCACTGCTGGCAATTTTTGACGCAATTCTTCAATTTTTGCTGACGCTTTTTGAATACCTTTTCCAGCTGCATATTGATAATACTTCAAAGCCTCTTGTAAATTTGGCTTTTCTGCATTTTCATAAAGAGACCCAATATCAAAGGCAGCCATGGTAAGTCCTAAGTTTAAAGCTTTTTGATACCATTCAAGTGCCATTTCGTAATTCTGCGGCAAACCGATACCTTCACGATAGCACCAACCCATGTTACGTATCGCAATTGCAAAATTCTGATCAGCTGCTTTTTTCAGCCACATAACCATACGCTGGTTATCTTGTTTAACACCAATGCCCCAGTAATAGCAAAGAGCCAAACTATTTTGAGCAGGTGGAAAATTCAATCGATCCGATAGGCTCGTCAATATCGCTATAGCTTCAGGTATATTTCTTTTCTTTCCCTGCTTATCCGCAAAAGGGAAAAATTTTGGAAACTCACCCTCAGCTATGAACAAGGCATTGGCTCTAAAAAAATCAAACCAACCCTCATCCTTGATATTTGCTGGCAAAGCGGCAAGGTCTTCTGCTGATAAAATAACAGAATGGCGCTCAAATAAAGCATAGCTCTGTAAATGAATGTCTGAGATAGGACACCTACGTGTTGTTGCGCCATCACGTAACAATCTGACTGGGTCCTTTAGATGCCTATCTTGTAAATAAAAAGTAACAAACTGCTGCTTAGAAATGCCTGACATTGTAAAATCCCTTCATGAAACTATTAATAATGCTCAACATTATCCATAAAAAAACAAAGAAATACAATACAAAATTCAACAATTGATTATATTTGAGCCTGCAGCTGTTTCTGCATATCAGCGATTTGCTGATCTTTCTGCGCAAGTTTCTGAGTCAATTGTTGTACTTTATCCATTAAAGCCTGGACCTGCGGCATCAACTGAAAAATATCTATTTCCGTACCTACTGGAAAACCCTCAATGTGATCAAGGCTGTCAATATCAGAAGATTCATTCACCGATAACTCGACTCTCTTCTTAGCCTCAACAAGGCCTAATGAAGCTGCATAACGATACAAACGCTCTGCTTCATGTATGTTAGGCGGTGTGGCAGCCTCATAAAGCCTTGCCAAATCACATAAAGCTGAAATCATTCCGCCTTCTAAAGCATCTTTATACATATAAAATGCAGCTCGAAAACTCTTCTCGATCCCTTTTCCTTCTTGATAACACCAACCAAGATTTCTTCTAGCAACTGCAAAACCTTGACCAGCTGCCTGAAACAAAAGATTAAACATTCTCTCATCATTTTTCTCAACACCTAACCCCCAATAATAACAGAAAGCTAAACTGTTTTGTGCGGGCGGGAATTGAAGACGATCCGACAAATCTGTTAAAATAGTAATCGCCTTTTGTATATCTCTACTCTTACCCCTTTTGTCGCTTTCCGGAAAATCTTGAGGGAATTCTTCTTCTGATAAAAAAGCACGATTAGCTCTAAAAAATTGCACCCACTCATAATCTCGTAACACTGAAGAGACTTTCTGTTGATCAGCTTTAGATAAAATAACAACGTGTCTCGATAATAAATCATAACGGTCTAGATGAAGCCCTGTAACAGGCGTTACACATCTTTGAGTAGTGGTTGGATCAACAATGACAGGATTCTCTGGCTTGCGGTCTTGTAAATAAAAGGTCACGTCAACGCAATCCATTGACGATGTAAAAACTTGTGACATCATATATCTCCTTTTCAAAGATTAAAATTGAAATGTCTTGCAAACTTTACATTAAAACAGTTTCTCTAATTTCTCTTTAACCTCGACTCTTTTCTTGTCAGTTAGATGAACGCCAATTTTTGTTCTTCTAAAAAGCAGATCATCAACGCTTCTCGCCCATTCTTTTTCAATCAAGTACCTAATTTCTGCTTCAAAGAAACCAGGTACTATCTCTTGCCCCATATCTTGCCTTGTCTTTTTACCTTGTAAAAAATGATGACACAGAGTGCCATAAGAGGCACTCAGACGATTCACCTCAAGATCAGTCAAAAAGGGATAAGCAGAAGAAAGCTCGTCTCTAAAAGTCTCAACATTTAAATCACCCCCAGGCAATAGTGCATCACGCGTCCATGATTTCGCATCAAAGCCAAAACGACTCATCACTTCTTCGGCCAAATGCCTATGCGTCGTTAATTTGCCGCCATAAATTGTCATTAAGGGTAAATCATGCGCCTCATCCAATGAGAGCAGATAATCGCGACTCAAGGATGAAACACCCCCTTTAGGATCATGTTCTTCATACAAGGGCCTGATACCTGAATATGACCACTGAATGTCTTTTAAACTCAACTGCTTCTGAAAATGTGAATTGATAATATCAATCAAATATACCTTCTCATCTTCAAGAGCTTGAGGATGATAAGACGGCGCCTCGCACGAAATTTCCGTTGTCCCAATAAGCGTAAATCCTTCTTCAAAAGGGATCGTGAAAACAACGCGCCCATCAGGTGATTGCAACAGATAGGCATGTGAATGATCATACATTTTAGGCACCACAATATGGCTTCCCTTAACAAGCCTTATGTGATGACTCTGCTCATGATACATTGCGCCCTCAATTCTGCCTTGCGCTTCATGAACAAAGGGGCCCGTTGCATTAACCAGCCTTTTTGCTTTTACTTGAAACGACGATTTATTCTTCTCCTGGCAAGTCACTTCCCAATGGTTTTGTTGACGCCTTGCTTTGACAAAATCTGTTTCAATATAAATATCCGCACCCTTTTCTCCGGCATCTAACAAATTTAAAATCACAAGACGATTGTCTTCAGTCCAAAGATCGCTATAGATAAATCCCTTGTCATAACCTGCTTTCAAAATATCGCTATAGTCATCACCTTGAAATGAAATGCGTTTTGATCGCGGCAATGTGAGTGAAAATCCTGCCAAAAAATCATAAAGATACAAACCAGCTTGCAGCATCCAATAAGGACGCCCGTCTTTCTCATAAGGCAAGATAAATTGCAAAAGCCTATTCATATGCGGCGCTGATTTTTTAAGAATTTCTCGCTCCAGCAAGGCTTCTCGTACAAGCTTAAAGTCATAATACTCCAGGTAACGCAAGCCACCATGGATCAATTTTGTGCTCGCTGATGAGGTTGCACAGCCTGGCGTGCCTCTCTCGCAAATAAAAACAGATAGACCCCTGCCTGCAGCATCTCTGGCAATGGCAGCACCATTTATTCCAGCACCAATAATGGCTAAATCATATATTTTTGTGTTATTTTTTGTCATCTTGAAGATTTACCATATATTCCTTGAATTGTGCGTAAATATTTTGCACCCTCAAACAAACAACTAACTGTACAGGATAGAGATGAGCCATCATTCACCCAAAATTCTTGCGATCGATCAAGGTACAACATCCTCACGTGCACTCATCTTCAATAAAAAGGGCCATGTGATTGCAAAAGCGCAGCAAGAGTTTAGACAATACTTTCCTCATGATGGATGGGTTGAACATGACCCTGAAGAGATCTGGTCTACAACTCTTGCTTGCGTTCAAAAAGTTCTGAAAGAACAACCAGACATCAAAGCGATTGGGATCACCAACCAACGCGAAACGATTATTATCTGGGATAAAAACACAGGAAAGGCCATTTATCCAGCAATCGTTTGGCAAGATAGACGCACATCTGATTTCTGTGCGCAGCAAAAAAAGGATGGCCTTGAATCTTATCTTACCTCTAAAACAGGGCTTTTGATTGACCCTTATTTTTCAGCAAGCAAAATCAAATGGATTCTCGATAACGTTGATAGCGCAAGAGACAGAGCAAACAAAGGAGAACTTCTCTGCGGCACAATCGATTGTTTTTTACTTTGGCGCCTGACAAATGGACAATCTCATTTAACGGACGTCACCAATGCCTCACGAACAAATCTGTTTAATATCCACACCAGTGAATGGGACCAAGATCTCTTAAAGCTCTTTCAAATCCCAGCTCAGCTTCTGCCAAAAGTACAGCCAAACGCATCCTTCTTCGGAGAAGCCAACTCATCTATTTTAGGCACAAACACCTCAATCCCCATTCTTGCAATGGCGGGTGATCAACAATCTGCAACAATTGGACAGGCTTGCTTTCAAGAGGGCATGATCAAATCAACTTATGGCACAGGTTGCTTTGCCCTTATGAATTGCGGCTCAACTGTTCCTGTTTCAAAGAATAGACTCCTTGCGACAGTTGCTTATGAAATTGGAAATGCGCGTCACTACGCGCTTGAAGGCTCCATTTTTAACGCAGGTTCCGTTGTAAAATGGCTGCGCGATCAATTAGGCCTCATTCAAACAGCAGCCGAATCAGAAGCCTATTGTCAAAAATTACTGACCAATGAAGGTGTCTATTTTGTTCCAGCTTTTACAGGACTCGGGGCCCCTTATTGGAATCCAGATGTCAGGGGCCTCCTCATGGGACTCACGCGCGATAGTAAAAAAGAACATATTGTGAGAGCCGCCCTTGAATCTGTTGTTTATCAAAGCCTGGACCTCTTCAAAGCCATGTCAAATGATGCCAATGAACCTATTGCCTCAATGCGTGTGGATGGTGGCATGGTGCAAAACAAATGGTTCTTGCAATTTCTGGCTGATATGATTGGTATCAAAATTGAAAGACCAAAAATTCTTGAGATCACAGCTTTAGGTGTTGCCTTCACTGCTGGCCTACAAGATGGGATCTACTCGTCTCTTGACGCAATTAGCACTCTCTGGACCGAAGAGATTCATTTCCTCCCCCACATGCCGGCTGAAAAGAAAAACCACTTCTATGAGGGATGGCAAAGAGCTGTCCATGCAACACTGAACGCATAAAAGACTTGACTCTTTTCTTAAAGCTTATAGTCTATTGTCATCTACAGACAACAGATAAATGGAGTGATATGATGATTCAAAACAAAGATTTTCCGGTTTCATGGGAAGAAATGCACCGCAACTCAAAGGCTCTTGCTTGGCGTCTCTTTAATCTAAAACCATGGAAAGGCATCATTGCCATTACGCGTGGTGGACTTGTACCAGCTGCCATTATTGCACGCGAACTCGAGATTCGTATTGTGGATACAGTGAGCGTTGCCTCTTATGATCACATGACTCAAAGTGAGGGCGTTCAACTCTTAAAACCACCTGCCGCAACAATTGATAATGAAGGCGAAAACTGGCTGATTATTGATGATTTGGTTGATAGCGGCAAAACGGCGGCCTATCTTAGAAAAATGCTGCCTAAAGCCCATATCGCAACTGTCTATGCAAAAGCCGCAGGCAAACCACTAGTGGATACTTATATCACAGAAGTTAGCCAAGATACATGGATTCATTTCCCTTGGGATGTCGAACTTCAATTCACAAAACCAATCGCTGAAATCAAGCAATCTTCATAATTCAGCTCTTTAAGTGAGTTTTAAATCAAAAAAGGGATAATAGAACATTATCCCTTTTTTGATTTAAAACTCGGAGAGAATAAATGACAACAGGCAGTACAACCAGCTCAAGTAGCCCGTCAGCAAAGGCAACTCTGCAAAAAGCAATAAAAGAGGCACATTTTAGAAGCGGCAAAGAATTTTCTTTCACGATCCCTGCTCAAGGATTTGTTGAAGGATACGGTATTCCTGTACGCTCAGGAAGTCATGATACGAGCATTCCTTTTCCGGACCGAACGCCCATTCTCACACGAAGATCTTCTGTTGCAATTAACAGTACTGATAAAAAAGAGAGAAAAATCAAAGAGAAAACAGAACTCATCACGCTCAGAAAAAGCGTTCAAGAAAATAAATATCTGAAAAAAAAGCAATTAAAAGCAATCAAAAACAATGCGTGGGAACATCCTGTTTTAGATTTTATCCTATCTAAAGCACCAGAATGGATTCGTAAAGAAATTACGATAAAAGATAAACTTCATAGCATCCCTGGAGAAAAGTTAGAAATTCTTTTCGGAACAACATGGGCACGAAACCTTATTGAAATCAACCCTGTCAGATTTTTTGAAAAATTAGACACATCATGGTCAACCATCCGAAATTTCATTCAACAACTCGATGATCTCAAAAAGATAAAATTCAGAGATGATTTAACCGATCAACTCCTCTCATTATACCAGCGTCGAATTTTAAGAATGGAAGTGTCAATTCAGTACACTCTAGATGACTTGATAGAAATCATTAAAAACATAACAGATATTCAAGAAATGAATATCTTCACAGCTGATGGACTCTTGATTCAAAGCGAAATAAGACACTTCTCCAAACGTGCTATTGACCTACTCTTTTTGAATCGTTATGGTCAGGTCTTTCAAGACATAGCGAAAACCTACCCGACAATCATGAATGAAATTATACTGCTCGCCAAGACTGACCCAGATGATCGATACTATGAGCACAGAATGATCGATATTGCACAACTCCTCATTCTATGCTCACTTGGAGAATATGCAGCTTGGATTCTAGAAAACAGAGTTCTTCATTTACAAGACCTCTGGAAATATACCAATTCAGGAAGATATACAGTCAATCAAAAAAGGGCCTGCATAAGAATTCATCATTATTATTCAAAAGCCTTAAAGGATTACACGATCATAGAATATAGGATGCTTTGTAGAGTTTTTAGACGACAAGTACGCAACAATAAAAAACTTTTCACCCTTCTGGGAAATAATAAAATTGATATTACTGATATCATCTTAGCACCAAAAAAGTAAATCTCATATCCCTAAAAGAACACATGTGAGAAGCTATCAACCTGCTGCAGATAGGTGAGAATCAAATTTTTCTAAAATTAAATGTTCCTTATTGATTTTTTTTCCATGAGGCATGCCGAATTCATAAGCATCAAAATCTCCACAATTGCTACAAACAGCGCGCCACTTATTTCCTGTTTCATAACAAGAACCACAAAACCAAACGGGATCCTCTGGTGCAGCCGCTGCTTTCATGAGCCATTCTCTTGCTGTTGCTTCATCTTGGTACTGCTGACGCTCAAGTTCTGCATAAAGCAAATAAACTCTTTTGGTTGGCTTAAATTTCATACAATCTGATAAATGGTCTCTGGCCTGACCAAAAAGACTTGCTTTCACATAAAGTTCAGCTAATGCATAATGACCATCAATTGTTTCTGGACCTTTTTCAAGAAGACGTTGCATAAATTTGATTTGCGGCAATGAATGGCCAGCCTCACGCAAGTTTTTATAAACCTCTAAAAGAGCAGGATGCTGAACAACAGGCCAGCAATCTTCAATAGCTCTCACAGCATGTTTAATTTTCACAGCCTGCACATGGAAGTGAGCATATTCCAAAACAAGTGGTACAAATGAAGGAGCAAGTGACAATGCCTGAGACATCTTTTTCAGAGCTGAGTTCGATACAATTGTCTGAACAGGCTCAAGTCCCTGCTCTTCACGTGCAATTTCCATCAACAGAATTGCCTTTTTACGACGAGCAGCTTCAACTGTTAAGTCGCTCAATTTTCGATGCTCATCAAAAGCTTTCAGGGCACCGGTCCAATTACGATCACGGCATTCCAGCTCAAACAAAACATCAAAAATAAAACGCGATTTTTTCTTCAATTGACTCGCTTTACGGGCAAGCGACAAAGCTGCTTGAGAGTCCCCTTTTTTCAAAGATTGCATCAATAAACCACGCATTCCCAAAAAATCCATCTCAGGAAAAGCTAGCATCTCTTTAAAATATTTCTCTGCAACTTTTTCATTCCCATTCAACTGAGCTGCTTGAGCTGTGAGCAGAAGTGTTAAAGGCGGGTCTTTCAAAATAGCCTGAGCTTTTTGTGAAAACTTCAAAGCTGCATCAGCATCTCCTGCTGCAACGGCTACCATCCCTTGTGTTAAAGCCCTATAACCAGTTGCCAATTGCTTATGTTCATACCAATCCGAAATCATCGTCGGTGATTGAATCAAACGGGCAATCATCCCAAAGCCTGTTGAAATAAGCCAAGCAACACACAAAACAATCAAAACAACAATACCCACATAGGTATCAACAATATAACCATGCCATTCAAATTCCACCTTACCAGGATATTCCGCAAACCACACTGCAATCAGTGCGAGCAAAGTAACTTTAGCAAGAAACCAAATGACACGGATCATTCTGACCCTTTCTGCTCAAGCCTTATTGGCGACTGTGTGGGTGTTTTACGCATATTAATCTCAGGTACGTTTTCTTTTTTTAACTCAGGTTTTGGAGCAACATCTTCTTGTAGAGGCGCTGTATTCTGAACAGGAGCCTCTTTCACAGCTTGCTGATGCAATAGACTCAATCGATCGATCGCCCCTTGATTGAATTTTAATAGAAGATCCTGCAACAAAATTCTGGCTTTATATTGGCCGAGCCAAGGACCCAAGGCCTCTTTCATTTCAACAGAAAGACCATTCAACTTTTGAAGAGCAGCCTCATCATAATTCCCTTTCATGAGACTTTCAGATGATAAGAGAAGAGCCCGATTTGCTTCAACCGATTGGTTGTCTTCAGAGGGACGGATGCGAATCAAACTCTTTATCGCCTGATTAATTTTTTGCAACCAAGTTTGCTCAGAGGCAATCAAATCAATATCGGTTAATTCAGCAACTTTGCCATAATATTCTTCACGGAGTCTATCAAAGGCAGGCAAGCCAGAAACCGCATAAGGACGAATGGCTTCCATAATCAATCTGTCCGCATCATCTTCTAAAATCTGATAGACCGAATTGAATTCCTTCAAGAATGGAGACTCACCGCGCGATGCATCCCGCAATTGAGTGATAGTTAAAATATAAGCTGAAAGCTGACTTTCCCCTTCAACATAGACAGACATTTTCTCTTCAAGATCATCCAATTGCTTTTGAATTGCTTCATAGGTTTGCAAAACTTGAGAAGATTTTTGTCCATCATGCGTTGGCATGCCTGACATTTCAGAGAGTTGATTCAAGTGTTCGGTTATTTCAGCCTGATTGATCAAAATTGTATTCATTTCTTCAGCAAGCGCTGAAAGATCAACGTCACTTTGATTTGTTCTCAGATTCGATTCCAGATGTGCAACGGTTTCAGACAAAGCATCTAATCTCTTCTGAATTCCATCAAATAAGATTTTTTCTTGCGGATCCAGGACATTATCAGTGACTGAGACCACATTCTTAAAGAGCAAGTCTGGTAACCAGTGCGGCATCGTAGCCAGAGCCCCAAGGCAAACAAGAGACACAAGAAGAGCAATAAGGCCCAACTTAGATTGGAAAGTTGATTCATTTGACAGTGACATATGTGACGATACCCAAAGTGATAAGATCTAAATTTCACTTATACCCATGTTTGCACAAAATGGCAAGAGATCGATTTGAATCAAAACGAAAAGTCTTGTAACGACTCCTGATGGAAGTTTGGCGCTATCAATCGCCAGGCTGCAATATCTTCTTCGCCCACTGCTGTATCTGTTAAATCTAATCTGAGTAAGTATGACAACAAAACCTGATCAGATATCCTTGTAAAATCACCCGTCTCGAGACGGTCACACCCTCTTAGACTCACCACCACTAAACATGGTGCTGCTTTTAAAATAATGGTGAGATGATCAATGCGAATGTTGGATCTTGACAGATCTAACATTTCTAACACTGGAAAGTACCTGCCTTGAAAAAAGCCAAAACCATAGGGCATTTGCATGATGAGCCCTTGTAAAGCTAGGCTTCTCATCTCACATGATCCTGCCAACAGGGCATCAAGAACCTTTACCGCAATTTTCTGTTGCCTCGGGCTCTCCTCTTGTGCAATTTTCACATCTGAAATGAAAAACTTATTATTCGCGACATCTTTTTGGTAGGCCAAATATTTCATTGTAAGCCCTAAAGTAAAATGAACATTATTGATAAAAACGCGCTCTTCCACAAATCGGGGTTGCGAGACCAATAACTTAGTCAGCTCCTCCCTTTTCAACGGAAATGAATGATATATTGACCTTATACAAAATAAAGAAGTTGGAACCTTACACAAGAGGCTATAAAAAATTTCTTGTTTTTCAGCAGTCTGCAACAAAACATACTGATTCGATAAATTCTGTAAAAAATCCTGAGCCCACCCTTTAGAAGTTGAGACAAGCCTTACAATATCCCGGGGATCGAGATAATCAAAAATCCTTAAAGATACTTGAGCTGGCAAATCTGTAAATACTGATCCCTCAGACTCATCAATTTTCATTCTCTTGGCTGGCTGCCCCCCTTCATCAACACCAACAGAGTGATATCCCTGTGGTTTTAAAAGAATCGTTGGCACCCTGAAGGCATTGAATGACGCGAGCTCTTCATCCGTAAATTTGTAATGCACCATCGGCTGTACCGTAGTGATTTCTGGCATTTTCTCTCCTAACAGAATCTCTTGTTTTTATTTTTTTCTGACATTCGGTTAAAGGGATGTGTATCATATCAAACTTGATAAAATCAAGTCATATAAATGCTTTGTTGTCGGAATTTTGGGTGCAAACGCAGAGTCTTTGAAGCTTGGATCACCCTCATCTATTGAATTCTTTATTTTTTCTGATAGACAAAAATAGGTCACATTTTTCATTTTTAAGCTCTGGATAGACCGTAACACCTTCTTTGCACTTCGTTCTGAAAAAAGCAAAAAAGCATAATGCTGCGCTTCAGGCAAAACAATCTGGTCTTCAAGAGCTTTCGCGTCATACAAAATCAAATCATCAAGAAGAATTTGCGCCTCAGCACAGACTGTTTTTAAATCAACAGAAATATCGGCCCCGCGCAAATAACAATACCGTCCAGGCCTTCTTTTGAGCCGAGCAATCAAGTCTGGCAAAGCCTCTTGCATATCATGCCCTGATAATTCATAGACCTCAAATCCCATAGCCTGTGCCAAAGAAAGCGTCTTTTCACCAAAAGCATAAAGAATTTTACCATGACAACCATGATTATCCCCAAGCGCTTTTAAAGCCTGCTGCGATGTGACAACAAACCCATCATACTGCTTTAAAATAGACTGATCATAGGGCCTATAACAAATCTCCATCACAGGAGCCAAATGCACTTGAAATCCCTTCGCCTCAAAATATGAAGCTGTTTCAGCTCCTTCATCCCGAGGTCTTGTGACAACAATGAGTGTTTCAGGCCTTATGGACATAGCTACCCTTCTGCTTTAAAAAAATCAGGACCAGCTTCAACTTTAATGCGCAAGGCTGCCTCAATAATCTCGTGTGCAAGCTGTACACTGCTCCCTTTTGTTTCAAAATCAAAAGCACCTGTCCCATCTGGTTTGAGAACTTTTGCTCTAAAATGGATCTGATGTTCTGATTCAAAAAAAGCATGAGCTGCAATCGGCGTTCTACATGACCCATCTAAGTGAAACAAAAACAATCTCTCTAAATCAACGCAAGTGCCTGTCTTATGACAGTGAATTGCGCCTACAAGTCTTTGCATCTCCTCATCACCTGATCGAATCTGCACCGCAATCGCTCCTTGTGCGGGCGCTGGAATCATACGATCGATTTCCATCTTCTCTGTAATATAGTCAGATTTGCCTAACCGATTCAGGCCAGCTGTTGCCATAAAGGTTCCATCAAACTGGCCTTCTTGTAATTTTCGGTACCGCGTGCCAACATTACCTCTGAGTAAAACAACCTTAAGATCTGGTCTTAAGCTTAAAGCAAATGCTTTGCGGCGCAAACTGGCAGAACCAAGCTTGGCGCCATGCGGCAAGTCCATAAAGGATTTATAATCAATCGAAACAAATGCATCTCTGGGATCCTCGCGCTCTAAAACAGCACCGATGATAAAGTCCTCGGCCATATCTGTTTCAAGATCTTTAAAGGAATGAACAGCCAGATCAACTTTTTTATCCAAAAGCGCTTTTTCAATCTCACGGGTGAAAAGCATTTTACCACCCACATCAACAAAGGATCGATCCAAAATCTGGTCTCCTTCTGTTGTCATGCCACATAATTCGACTTGCTCATCTGAAAGACCGTGAGCATTCATGAGCCTCATTTTGACTTCTTCCGCTTGAGCCATTGCCAAAGGGCTTTCTCTTGTGCCTATTTTTATTTTTTGCTTTGTCATGATTATGTTCACAATTTTCTTGAAGTTCGATTTGGTTCCATCTAATAATGACTCATGAGAAAAGAGAATGCAAAATATATTCTTGGCATCGAGTCAAGTTGCGATGAAACATCAGCCTCTGTGGTCACAAATGACCGACAGATCCTCTCGAATGTCGTTCTCTCTCAGACAAAACATTTTGAATATGGGGGCGTTGTCCCCGAACTTGCAGCAAGAGCTCATCTGCAATCGATCGACTCCATTATTTTAGAAGCCATGCACCAAGCTAATCTTGACTTCAAAGACCTTGATGGCATTGCAGCAACAGCTGGACCGGGCCTTATTGGCGGCGTTATCATTGGAACCATGACCGCAAAAGCAATTGCTCTTTCTCTCCAAAAGCCATACTTTGCGATTAATCATTTAGAGGCTCACGCTTTAACAGCAAGACTAACGGATAATTTGCCATTCCCTTATTTGCTCCTTTTGGTCTCTGGTGGTCATTGTCAGCTCCTCATTGTGAACGATGTTGGCTCATATGAAAAGTTAGGCACAACAATTGATGATGCGATCGGTGAGGCCTTTGACAAAACTGGCAGGCTTCTCGGATTTTCTTATCCTGCAGGTCCTATGATCGAGCGCACAGCCAAATCAGGCAATCCTCACAGCTACACCCTACCAAAACCACTCTATGGAAGACCTGGCTCTGATTTTTCATTCTCTGGCCTTAAAACAGCTGTTCGTAAAATTATTGAAGACAACCTAGATAAAGCACAAGATGATCAATTCAAAGCTGATCTTTGCGCTAGCTTTCAATATACAATTGGAGAGATCCTGAAGGATCGCCTGAAAAATGGTCTTACTCAATTTAAAAATCAGTATCCTGAGGCAAAACATTTTGTTCTGGCCGGCGGCGTTGCTGCAAATCAATATTTGCGGGATATTTTACAAACGACTTGTACAAATCATAGCTTAGAGCTCATCGCTCCGCCTATTTCTCTTTGTACAGATAATGCCGCAATGATCGCCTGGGTTGGCCAAGAAAAACTCAGGTTAAACCAGCTATCCTCCCTTAATTTTGCGCCCCGTCCTCGCTGGCCATTGGATGAACTATAGGCCTTCGCAGATCCTGTCCTTATTTCGACTTTAATGACATTTTTATCTTCTTATTTCAACTTTAATGACATATAATAAGTCAAAGGAGCTTTTAAATGACGAAAAATGTATTTGACACCCTGCCCGAGGTCTTTGTTTCAAGGACTGATCTGACAACTTTAGTTTACCGTGCTCTAAAAGCACAGAAATTAAGAAAGTTGAGCAGTCGTCTTTATACCAAGAATATGACAGATAAGCCTGACGCAATTGTGAAAAGAAATCTCTGGGCGATTGTGAGCGAATATTTTCCAGGCGCCCTTATTGCAGATAGGACAGCATTAGAAAATGCACCCGCTCTTGATGGCTCCATTTGCCTGATCACCGCCAAAGGCAAGGATATCAAATTGCCAGGAATAACATTAAGGCCGAGACGAGGGCATCCTCCGCTCGATACTGACTTGCCTTTTGTAAATGGCTTATTTGTATGCTCAACTGCCCGGGCTTACCTTGAAAACATGAATGCATCAAGATCAAGGAATAAATTATTACCGCGCACCCTTCCTCAGAAAGAGATCGAAGAAAGATTGGACAAGTTCTCTCGATATAGCGGCGAGAAATATCTCAATACATTAAGAGATGAAACGCTGACAATTGCAAAAGAACTCAACTTATTAGAAAATCAAAGACGTCTTGATGATTTAATTGGCACACTCATGGGAACGCGGAATGCTCAATTAAACTCCTCTGTCGGAAGAGCTAGAAATATCGGAAAACCATATGATTCCGATAGATTGGCTCTCTTCGAATCACTTTTTACAGAGCTGAGAAACACCCCTCCCATCCATCGAACCCCCTCCAAAAGAAGCCATGAAGCTATTGGAATTTTAGCTTTTTTTGAAGCTTATTTTTCTAACTACATTGAAGGCACTGAATTTGAAGTCGCAGAAGCTGCTGATATCATTTTTAAAGGTATCATCCCTCAAGAGCGCCCTGAGGATGCTCACGATATTTTAGGAACATGGCGCCTTGTTTCCTCTTCATATGAAATGAAAAAAACGCCTGATTCAATCACCACCTTCATTGATTTACTAAAGTCAAGACATGCTTTCATTATGGGGGGACGCCCAGATAAGCATCCTGGTCAGTTTAAACAATCTAGTAATAGGGCTGGGCTTACAATTTTTGTAGAACCAAACTTAGTTGAAGGCACCCTCACAGAAGGATTTGACTTATATAAAGGATTAGAAACGCCATTCCAACGCGCTGTTTTTATGATGTTTCTGGTTTCAGAGGTCCACCCCTTCACTGATGGGAACGGCAGAACGGCTCGTGTTATGATGAATGCAGAGCTATTCTCAAAAGGGGAAGAAAAAATTATCATTCCAACAGTCTACCGCGCCAATTATCTATCTGCTTTAAAAGCCCTCTCTCAATCAAAGTATGCTGAGCCTCTTATTCGTACGCTAGATTTTGCCCAAAAATGGACCGCATCAATCAACTGGGATACACTCAAGAAGACTGAGCAGGACCTAAAGACAACAAACGCTTTTCTTGACTCATGGACAGCTGAAGAAAAGGGGCAAAGATTGAAAATATTGACCTCCGACTTAGACTGACTAAATGTTTTTGAAGAAATATGGAATATGCATTGAATCCGTAAAGGCCTCTTCCCTGAAACTTCCTCTTGCGAGAATCTTTTTTTAGATCTATCATGAGACCATCATCTATTTTTATCAGGAGAGTCACCATGTCACATGTTCAAAACCAGAATCCAAATACAGTTTCTCGTGAGAGATCACCAGAGCCTCATTCAAAACGTGTCCGCATCGAGCCCACAGAGCAGGCACGCGTTTCTGAAACGAGCAAATCGACATGTAAGACGCTCACTGAATATGCACGTGTAGCTCTCAGTCTCCCAGGTCAATTCTTTGACACACTTTGCTACTATAAAGATCTTATGCACCGATCTCCTTACAACAAAGCCCCTAAAGAACTCTCAGAGTTTGAAGAAAAAGTTGTTGCAGCCTATCGATCATATTCCCCTCCTCAAGATATTGTCACTGAGCTTTGTGAAGCGATTGCATCTAAGACAAAAGAGAATCACAAAACAATTCTCGAAAATCTTTCCTACCCCCATTATGAGGCAAAAAGGGATAAATTCGCCTTTTTGATCCATTGCTTTGAATTCAAACTCTCTGCTGAACAGGCAGAAATGTCCTTAGCTGAAGCATATGGACCTTATAAAGACGCTCGAACATCGTTTCTTCTGGGTGATCCGGAAAAAATTACTAATATTAATCTCGAAGCTCAAGGGCTTGTGCTTTTACCTCCTGAAATAGAAAGACTCAAAAATACAACAACACTCGATTTAACCAGAAATCCTCTAGCTTGTTTACCTGCGGAAATTGTTCAACTCACGTATTTAGAACAGCTTATATGCATAAACACACGCCTTGATGCTTTACCTGTTGACTTTGCGAATCTAAGGGACTTGGGTACACTTTACCTCCAAAATAGCAAACTCAAGAAAGTTCCTCATCAAATTTTCAAATTGAACGCACTGAGAATACTAAGCCTTTCCTATAATACTTTAAAAAAAATTCCCGATGAAATTAGACAACTTCGTGCACTCAAAAAATTATATCTTGATCATAATGCTTTGTTCCTATCTATACCCCCAGGATTTTTACTTGGCACAAGCATAAGAATGATTGATCTTCGTCAAACAGAGCATGATTTGAGTGATGATATTAAAAAGGTTTTAGAGGGTGATGGCTGCATCATTAAACAATGAGAAGAAAAGATTATTTTGATTTAAAGACAAGAGTAGGCCGCCTATCTAGAATCGTAAAGATATGTGAAATCGTAGAAAGCGTTAGGTTGGCCTCTCCTTTTTGTATTTTAGAAACCTGTGATGGACTCATGTTCAAACGCCTAACCAACTCATTAAATCCAATCTTCTTTTCTGCCATATATGTTGTCAGCTCAGCTGAAACACCTTCTTGCAAAGATTTCAATGTTCGATACTCATGCTGCGCAAAGGCTTCAATCTCTTGAATATCTTCCTTCTTCAATCTTTGCTGAAGATATTTATCAAACTTATTTGTTGTCATCTCTAACCCTTTTCTCTTAAATGATCCAATATTCTTTGAGCTTTTTTAATATCCTTCTCTTGAGTTGATTTATCTCCAGCGCAGATCAATAAAATAATTTTATCTCCCCGAAAAGTATAATAAATCCTATACCCAAATCGCCTCTCCCTTAATTCAAACAAACCTTTCTTTAGAGACTTGCTATGAGGCAATCTTAATCTATTCCCAGAAAGTTCAAGAAACTTGACTTCTTTTGCAACTGCCTTCAATTGCTCAATTGTCAAGTTATCTAGCCAAGACTCAATACCTGATTCTTTATAATATTCTACAACCCACATCGTTTATTTTTTCACTTCTTTATATAGTACTACTTTTTAAGTGACTTGTCAATTAATAAAACAAGCACCTCAATATCTACTCATGGGTACCAGTAAATTTTTCAAAAGAAAACTGTTTTTTTGCGGGCAGCCTCAGCTCACTCCATCACATATTCCAAAATTTTGCAGACGACATTCTCTGGAAGATCAATAAGCCTACAAACAGAATTTCCATACCTCATCTCTCCTCTTTTCTGAGCCATCAAAAAGAAGAAAACGCTCTGTAGTTTTACAAGCCTTTGATACAACGCATTATTCTGAACATCTTCCGGAAAAGAGATTTCATAAGATCGATGCTGCAAAACATTTCTGCCACAAAGTTGTAAGCTTGTATAAAGCGTTTCTGCATCCTGAAATCTCACACGTGACAACCTGATATTATATACATCAACATAAAGGTGACCGACTAATTTCATAAAATGAACTGATCTCAGCCCAACAGCCCCAAACATATTACCCACGACAAATTCACCTTCTTGATCAATCTCGATCATAGATTGAATGACAGCTCTTTCATCAATATTTGCTTGGAAAACATCAATAAAATCAGATGAATCTGGCCCTGATGCTCTAGGATACAATTCTTTCTCAACTAATTGATAAGAATCAGCCAGAGGCTTCATCCATTCAGGCAAGAATGGATGAGCTCTATAAAATTGGACTTGAATTAAAGACTTACAAAAAGTATTGACGAGAGACACGTCTTACTCCTGAACGACAAGGCTCCGTAATTGTTGATTGGCAACCGTGATAACAGATAGATTAATATCACTAAGACCTTTGAGCTCAATCAATGTTTGAGACAAGCGGTTATAGTTACCTTCTTTTTGTGCAATCCAAGATTGAATCGACTGATCAATATTTTTGATCTTTGGATCTTTTTCCAGAATCTTCAAGGTCAGCAACTTTTGACGTCCTAAAATATCATCAAGCGTTGCCTCATTAGCCTGATGATCCCAATGTGATTTGACGGGCATTTTCTCAAGCATCAGTTTCAATGTGGTAATACCAAATTGATGGCCAATCTCAAAGTAAAGTTTTGCCGCTGTTTTCACATCAGCCTTTGTTTGCTCACTCACAGAGAGAACATCATAAACGCTCTTCAGTTGATTCAAGGCTGCAACCTTCTGTGCCAAGTCCTTTGGAACATGCTTACTTGTCAGATCGTGAACTGTATGCAAGAAGTACTCTTTTGTCTCATGTCCAATCACATCTTCAAACTCAGTGAAAAGTGTCAGAGCACCTTTTGACACAGCCTCAACTCTTTCTGAAAGCTTGATTGGATGCTGAACATTCATCAAGAGCCATACAATATTGCGCTGTAAAAACTTTGTCACCATGATCAGCATTTCCGTTTGCGTTGCTGCATCAATCTTATTATCAAGAGCATAAATTGCTTGATAAACAGGCTCTAGCTGGAAAGCTTCTTTTGTGAGTAAATAGGATCTCGCAATTTCAGCCATCGGCATGCCTGTGATATCTTTAGCACGCATGATGAAAGTCAAGTTACAACGATTCAAGAAATCATTGGTCAAAACAGTTGAAATAATTTCACGCTTCAATTGGTGATCCATCATCTCAGCACTAAATGTCTTCTGCAAAGCTGTTGGGAAATATGTGACCAAAAACTTCGTCAGATAAGGATCATCAGGCAAGTCCGAGGCAAGAAGCTCTTGATAGAGATTGATTTTTGAATAGGCAAGAAGAATCGCGAGCTCTGGTCTTGTGAGACTTGCTTCTTCAAGTCTCCGTTTCACAATTTCATCATTGCTTGGAAGCATTTCAACTTCGCGATTCAAAAAGCCTGCTTTTTCAAAATTCAGCATCAGCTTGATATAATTCTCATAGTCTTGAACCTTTTGAGCCTCAGCAAGACTCAAAGCCAAAGTTTGAAGATAGTTATCATTCAAAACCAATTTGGCAACGTCATCTGTCATTTCAGTTAACAAAACATCACGTTGTTTGACTGTTAAATCACCTTTACGAACAATATTACCGAGCAGGATCTTAATATTGACTTCATGATCGGATGTATCAACACCAGCTGAGTTATCAATCGCATCCGTGTTGAGTCTACCGCCACGCAAGGCATATTCAATACGACCAAACTGAGTCACACCTAAGTTTGCACCCTCACCAATCACCTGAGCTCTGATATCACGTCCATTGATTCGGATCGCATCATTGGCTTTATCACCAACATCTTGTTCGTTGATGCCTTTAATAAAGGTCCCGATACCACCAAAGAAAAGCAATTCAACGTCATGAGTCAAAATTGTTTTGATCAGCTCATTTGGAGTCACTTGATCTCTATCGATACCAAATCTTTTCTTGATCTCTGGTGTTAATGTCAAAGATTTCGATGAACGAGAATAGATCTGCGCTCCTTTTGAAAGACATTTTGCATCATAATCAGCCCAAGTTGAACGCGGCAGATTAAAGAGTCTCTGTCTTTCTGCAAAGCTCACTGCTGGATCAGGATTCGGATCACAGAAGATATGCATATGGTTAAAAGCGGCTAAAAGTAATGTTTTCTGGGAGAGTAAGAGTCCATTCCCGAAAACGTCTCCAGACATATCACCCACACCAATACAAGTGAACTTTTCTTTCTGTATGTCTTTACCGACTTCACGGAAGTGACGTTTTACTGATTCCCAAGCACCCTTTGCGGTAATCCCCATCTTCTTGTGATCATAACCAGCTGATCCACCTGATGCAAAGGCATCACCAAGCCAGAAACCATATTCAATTGAAACGCCGTTCGCAATATCTGAGAAAGTTGCGGTCCCCTTGTCGGCTGCCACAACCAAATAAGGATCATCCTCATCAAATCGAACAACATCTCTTGGCGGAATAATTTTACCATCAATCACATTGTCTGTTAAATCCAAAAGACCGCGCATCAAGGTTTTATAGCACTCAATGACCTGCGCTTGAATCGCATCTCGTCCAGCAGAAGCTGGCAATTGATGCTTTACCACAAAGCCACCTTTTGAACCCATCGGCACAATCACAGTGTTTTTAACCATTTGTGCTTTCATGAGGCCCAAAACTTCTGTTCTGAAGTCTAAAGGACGATCAGACCAACGGATACCACCACGCGCAACTTTACCACCGCGCAGATGAATCGCCTCAACATCAGGAGAGCAAACAAAAATCTCAACCATCGGACGCGGCAATGGTAAATCATGGACATTCTGACTATTGATCTTGATTGATAAATAAGATTTATGGCCTCCATTTTCTTCTTTTTGGAAGAAGTTGGTCCGCAAAGTTGAATCAATCAGATTGGCGTAAGCCTTGATGATTCTATCTTCATCAATACTCTCAACAGCATCAAGCTCTTTCGTAATCAGCGCATTTAGCTCATTGATCCGATCAACTCTCTCCCACTCAAAAGCAGGATCAAACTTCACAAAAAAGAGCTCCATCAATGCTTTTGTGATTTTGCTATGTTTTGACAAAGTGGTTGCAATCAAATCAAGAGTATAGACCATACCAGCCTGCTTGAGATATTTTGCATAGGTTCTAAAGATTTTAATTTGTGTCCAGTCAAGTCCGGCAGTGAGTGTCAATTTGTTAAGCGCATCATCTTCATTCTTTCCAGACCAAATCAAAGCAAAGCTTTCTTGAAATAGATCACGAATCTCAAGCATATCAACATCTTCAGCTTCTGTTGTCATGGATTTAAAATCATGAATCCAGACAGAATCATCAGATGATTTACACTTCACTTCAAAAAGACGCTCTGTAATCACTTTCAAGCCCATATTTTCAAGCTTTGGCAAAACATCTGACAAAGTTAAAGGCGTTTTATAATGATAAATTTTAAAGTGAACTTCATTGTCAGGCGCTTCAAAAGGACGATAAAGATTTATCGCAAGATCTTTTGTTTCAATCACATTCTCAATACGTTTAATATCAAGAACGGCCGTTTTCGGGCTGTAGAATTCCTGATAGGCTTGAGAAAAGGCCTCTGCAAACAACATCCGATAATGTTTACCTTGACGCTCACCGTAGCTTTGCAAGATTGCATTTAAAAAATCATCTGCCCATGTTTTAATACCTAAAATCAATGATTGCTCTATTTCAGCCACATCATAAACAGGGATTTTGCCGGGAATTGTATTAATCACAACATGAAGCTGTGCATGAATACCTTCACTCATGGTCACAGCATATGAGGCAATTTCACCATTGAAATAATCAGCTAGAATCTTCTGGGTTTTGATACGGATATTTGTATCGTACTTGTCTTTTGGAACATAAACCAAGATGCTCATAAAGCGCTCGAACGGATCCTTCCGGCAGAAAATGGCAATCTTTTGTCTTTCTTGAAGATGCAAGATCCCCATAGAAATATTATACAATTCATCAACAGTGATCTGGAAAAATTCATCACGCGGATAAGTCTCAAGAATATGGACCAAGGCCTTACCACTATGACTATGTGGCGGAAATTCACTTAATTCCATCACACTGCGGAGCTTCTGCCTAAAATATGGAATTTCCTTGATTGATTTATTGTAAGCAGTCGATGTAAAGAGTCCAACAAACAGATGCTCTGCAACAACCTTGCCATCTTTATCAAAGCTTTTGATAAAGAGAGCATCCATTTTAACTGGTCGATGCACTTTCGAGACAGCATTTGTTTTTGTGAGCATGATGTAAGAAGGCTCATCAATAAAAGCCTGAATATCGGCAGGCAAAACTTTTAAATTCCGGAGACCATTGAACAGAACAATATCATCATTTCTTAAGACACCAAGCCCTTCGCCAGGACAAATCTGAATTGAAGTTTGGTGATCTTTTGTTGTCAGATCATATTTCCGATACCCAAGAAAGGTGAAATTATTGTCATCAAGCCATTTGATAAAGGCTTTGGTCTCATCAAATTGAGCCGCCGTCATCAATTTTAGCTTTTGTTTTTCAGAAACAGCAATGACCTCTGCGAGTTTCTCACGTGTTGCGCTCCAATCTTCGACACTAAGCCGCACATCCTTCAGAACAGCTAAAATCACGTCTCTCAACTTCCCAAGAATCTTCGGATCGACAACTTCATCAACTTCAAAAATCATGTAAGATTCAGAAATCGCATTTTTATCCGCATCAGCAGATTTCAAAATTTGTGTAATCTCATTCTTCTGATTTTTGATTAAATGCATCACCGGGTGAATAACCAAGTGAACAGTCAGCCCAAACTTATTCAAGGCTGCCGTAACTGAGTCAACCAAAAACGGCATATCATCATTTACGATCTGAATAATAGTATGCTCTGACTCCCAACCATGATCATCAATTGTCGGGTTAAAGATTTCCATCAAAGGCTCGCCCTTTTTTCTTTTTGAGCTCATAACCCACATCGCATTCACATTTGAATAGAGCTGATCTAACGACGCTTTTGAATAATCCTCTGGCGGCACATTCGCATAAAATCTTTTTGTGAACTCTTCAAAGACACCTAGCTCTTGAGCTGCACGTAATGAGTGTACCTTAGCAAGCAATTGGTCTGTTGTTTCTTTTTTAAGATGCATAAAACGCGTTGGCATTCTTGAAGTCCTTCCTAGATTAAAATCGACTGAGATAATTTGAAAAATCATACCATTACAAATAGCAGAAAAATGTTAAAGAAAAAATATCTTTTATCGACGACAAAGCTAAATTGACCTATTGACAATAATCAAATTTTATTGTAATTTATTTTTGATTATATTTTTCATTGAATTATATATCAGAAGATAATTGTTATATTTAATTTTAATAAGGAGGCATTTATGTCATTTATCCCTAAAATATCTACCACACAACCTGGGGCAAGCTTACCAAATAGCAATCTTGGGCAATCTGTAAATCCAAGCATGCCAAAAGGCGGCGTTAAAGTTATGCCAAGCCTTGATCTTAAAGGTCAAATGCCTTTACTCAAAAAGAAAGTCGCTATCGCTCCTAAAGAAGTAGCCATTGCACCAGAAGCTGAAGCAACCAAAAGAACATTGCCAAACCTTCCCAAAAAACAAGTTCTTGTTCCTAAAACACCACAAAAAGCCGAAGTTGTAAAAGCACCTGAAGCGCCTGTTGTGACATCACCAAGAGTTGTGCCACCTAAAGAACCAAAGCAAATTGGTAAATTGGTTATGCCTAGTTTCACAAAAGAAGAACCAGCCGCTTTAGTTCCTAAAGCTGAAATAAGTGATCTTCCAAAAGGCCGTGTCTCTGATCTGAGAAATGTTGTTGGCGCACAACTCATGAAAAAGCAGCCGGCTGCACCTATCGAACCTGCAGAACAAGATATCGTTCTTTACAATGGACCAGACCCAGAAGTTGAAGATGACATCATCGAATTACCACGGGTGGCATCACCTTCATTTGATGATGACATCGTATTTTCACACCATGAAGAACCAGACTTTTTACTATTCTCTATTGAGACCTCCTATGAAAGAAGCCTCATGGTAAGAGATGGTCAACTATCAATGATGACTCGAGCAAGTCTGAGCGTATCTGTAACGCCACTCTACTTACGCCCAGCATCGACCAACAGTATATTTCTTCCATTCTAAAGTGGACTAAATAGATTCATAGAAAAAAGCCGCTCTCTCATGGGCGGTTTTTTGCTTGTAAAATATAACACTGCTCTCTAGCAGCTTTAAGCTTATCGCAATTTATAGGGAATCTATTACAAGCCATCTTAAAAGATGGCGTCTCCTACGGGATTCGAACCCGTGTCGCCGCCGTGAAAGGGCGGTGTCCTAGGCCTCTAGACGAAGGAGACTTATCGGATCATCGAATGAGCATTCTCATTCATGAACAACAAGAATACTTTTACAGGGAATAAAAACAAAAATCAACCCTTTTTCGCAAAAAAAGATATTTTTTGCTCATTTTTTGAAAAGAGCCATTCTTTTCTGAAACTCAGGGCTCTGGACATTCTGCTCAAATGTTTTTAAATAGACAAGAGCTGACTTTACATGAATTGGCACAGATTTTGGCATAGCTTCTGCTAATTTCGCATCCTTCTCATGATGCAGAACCTCTTTTAAAGTCCAATCACTTTTATAAAAATCACGCAAAGCTCTATGATCAGCCTCAGTCAGAACAACTCCTTTTTGTTGGTAGATTTCTGCAAAATATTTCATGGCCCTATAGTAAAGATAGAATTGCTCTGTCAAATAAAGATAGGCCTCCTCTTGCTCAGTTGGGTCTCTACCCAAATAGGCCTTCAAGAAACGGACTTTGTTCGAGTCATCCATATCATTGCGCACAGTGAAATAGGCAAGATCATAATAGGGGTTTCCGAGTCCCGCACTCTCCCAATCAATGACTGATATTGGCACAGCTTTTGATGCCGGATCGACAATAATATTATCATTATGAAAATCGTTATGAACCACCGCAATTGGAATATAAAGATCTAAAACACCTTCTATTTCTTTGACAATCTCATAGTGATTTTGAAAAAGATCTAACATAGGCGTATCGCGCTTAATAAACTCATTCATAAAGTTCGTGACTTTTTTAAATAAAGGCGCGTAAAAGATCTTTTCATGGGGGAAATGATGAACCAGCCCCAGAATCTGAGCAACTTTTTCAAAATACTGCGGATCATTTGCCTCTTGCATCGTCATTGGGTGCCCTTGCAAAAAGCCAATAATCATATAGGTATGATGAGGGTCTACATAATACACCTCTGGCCCAAAGTAATTTTCATAAGCAAAAGTTGTCAGCGCAATCTCAAGATCATGAGAAAGATTATCTGCCGCCTTATCAAAAAACCTCAAAAAATAAAGCTGTGTATTAGATCCTGATATGACTTTGATTTGATACTTATCCGCACCTGATATTCCTTTGTTGACCTTCTCAATAACAAGATGAGTATCTTTATCATCAGATTTCAACAATCCCTTATCCATCAGAGCTTCTTGAATCTCGATTGCAATATCGCCAGTCAGATCAGATTTTACCTCCAAAGCCTGCACAGGCCATGAAATCAATAAAGCCACATAAATGACAAGAACAGATAAAAAGCGATAGGTCATCTTGATTTCTCCCATAAAGAGATTTATCATAGCGCATTTCTGTTAAAACTTCGAGAAAGCAAAAAAGCCAGAAGTTTCCCTCTGGCTTTTTTGTCTCGTCGTAGCTCAAAATGACTTTTACAGAAGACTACAGAATAAAGCTTAAGTAATAACTAAGAACCCGTCATTCAGAGCCGCCCCTCAAGGGCGGCGTGGAATCTCGTTAAATTAACAACTTAATACAATTTCTGTTGTAAGATTCCAGAGACTCCACGGGCCTCGCAGCCCTCTGAGTGACGACTAAAGTTAATGCAATCAGTCGACTCCTTAAGAATTAGAAGCCCATGCCGCCCATGTCTGGCATACCACCACCAGGCATTCCTGCTGGAGCAGATGCTTTTTCTGGAACATCAGCAATCATCGCTTCTGTTGTGATCAAGAGACCTGCAACTGACGCTGCATCTTGAAGCGCTGTACGCACAACTTTAACAGGATCGATAATACCAGCTTTGAACAGATCACCATATTGGTGAGCTTGTGCATCATAACCATAAGCTGAACTGCTTTGATCTGTCAATTTACCAACGATGATTGATCCATCAACGCCTGCATTTTGTGCAATCTGGCGAATTGGCGCTTGAAGAGCACGACGGATGATTTCAATACCAACGCGCTGTTCATCATTCTCATATTTGATTGAATCAAGAACACGAGAGGCAAAGAGAAGCGCGGCACCACCACCAGCAACAATACCTTCTTGTACAGCTGCTCTGGTTGCATGCATTGCATCGTCAACACGATCTTTGCGCTCTTTTACTTCAATCTCAGTTGCACCACCAACACGAATAACAGCAACACCACCTGCGAGTTTTGCAAGACGTTCTTGCAATTTCTCACGATCATAGTCTGATGTTGTTTCTTCGATTTGTTGACGAATTTGGCTGCAACGTGCTTCAATGTCAGATTTTTCACCTGCACCATCAACGATCACTGTCTCATCTTTATTGATACGTACTTTTTTCGCACGGCCAAGCATATCGATTGTCACATTTTCAAGCTTCAAACCAATATCTTCAGAGATCAATTCACCACGTGTCAAGATAGCCATATCTTCGAGCATCGCTTTACGACGATCACCAAATCCAGGCGCTTTCACTGCAGCAATTTTGAGTCCGCCACGCAATTTATTCACAACGAGCGTTGCAAGAGCTTCACCTTCAACATCTTCAGCAATGATCAAGAGTGGGCGACCTGATTGAACAACAGCCTCAAGAACAGGCAACATTGATTGCAGGTTGCTGAGCTTTTTCTCATGAAGAAGAATGTATGGATTATCGAGTTCGCAAACCATTTTCTCTGCATTGGTTACGAAATAAGGTGAGAGATAACCACGGTCGAACTGCATACCTTCAACAACTTCAAGCTCTGTTGCCAATGATTTTGCTTCTTCAACAGTAATAACACCTTCATTACCAACTTTTTCCATTGCTTGAGCAAGCATTTGACCAATTTCAATTTCGCCATTTGCTGAGATTGTTCCAACTTGAGCAATTTCTGCGCTTGTTGAAATTTTCTTTGCATTTTTCTTCAGCTCAGCGACAACAGCTTCAACAGCCATGTCAATACCGCGCTTCAGATCCATCGGGTTCATGCCCGCTGCAACTGATTTAATGCCTTCGCGCACAATTGCTTCAGCCAAAACAGTTGCTGTTGTTGTTCCGTCACCAGCAATATCATTTGTTTTGCTTGCAACTTCACGCACCATTTGTGCGCCCATATTTTCGAATTCATCCGGAAGCTCAATATCTTTTGCAACAGTCACGCCGTCTTTTGTAATACGTGGAGCCCCAAATGATTTATTCAAAACAACATTACGACCTTTTGGACCCAATGTTACTTTCACTGCTCTTGCTAATTTTTCGACGCCTTTTAAGATTTTATCACGTGCGTCTGTATCAAATACGAGTTGTTTCTTAGCCATTTTATTCCTCTTTAAATTTAAAGTTTACGTTAAGCTGCTTTAGCCGATGATTTTTTACCATCAAGAATGCCCATAATGTCTGATTCCTTCATAATCAGATAATCTGTGCCATCTAACTTAATCTCTGTGCCTGACCATTTGCCAAACAGAACACGATCACCGACTTTTACATCAAGTGGGTGAACTTTACCTGTTTCATCACGGCTACCTGAACCGACTGCAACCACTTCACCTTCCATTGGTTTTTCTTTTGCAGCATCAGGAATGATAATCCCACCAGCTGTTTTCTCATCACTTTCAGTTCTTTTTACGAGAACACGATCATGTAAAGGACGGAATGTCATCGTTATACTCCTTGTTTCTATTCTATATACTATATTATTCACTAAACTCATGCCGATCAATTCGGCTTCGTATAAGTTGAAATAAGATCACTTTCCAAAATGTCAAGGGCTCGACCTCAAAAAAATATCAATATCGATTTTTTTACATCTTTTGAATAGCCCAAAAACCCTAACGAAATTATCATTTTAACAAAAATTTAGCAAATCATGAGCCAAAATAAAGAGTAAACTTTATGAAAGGAGAATTACATGATGTTTATGATGCACTCAACTTTTGCTCTTACCTTAATTGCAGTCAGTGTCGCGATGATGATGGTTGTTAAAATGCCTGATGGTTTCATGAAAATGGTTGGCTATGTAGTCACACTATTTGCTTTGCTTCTATTTGTATGTTCTGTTTATTCAGGCTTTATGGCTTGGAGAGCAGGCGATATGAATATGACCACAATGATGCAAGACATGACCGGTAACGGTATGGCAAAAGGAAACGAAAAAATGCCAGCAGAAAAACCTGCTCATTAAGTTTCACGACTCACAAAATAAAAAAGAGGGCTATATAGCCCTCTTTTTTTGTGGTGTTATGCAAAATTACCCCAAAACAACATCCGCTGCAATAATTCCAACATCTTGAAAGCCTTTCAGCACAAATTCAAATGCCAAAGAGCTCAAGATAACGCCCATGATACGACTGATAATATTGATCACATTTTGACCAATCACTTTCTCAACCCAATTGGCTGAACGCATCAGCACGTAAACGAGCAATAAAAGCGCCAACATTGTACCAATAACAGCAGCTTGATTCATAAAAACACCCTCAGCCTGTTCCATATAAAGAACGATAGAGGTAAGCGCTGCGGGACCCGCTGTCATCGGAATCGCAATTGGGAAAACAGCAATATCTGTCGATTTCTTTTTCATCAAGTCTTTATCATCATGTGGATCAGATCCTTTATCCATCACAAGATTGATACCGGTGATCAACAGAAGTAAACCACCCGCAAGTTTGAAAGCTGCAAAACTAATACCCATTTTTTCTAAAATGGCTGTTCCTAAAAACGCAAATGCTAACATAACAACTGCTACAACTGTGATCGATCTATTAGCCATTGCGATTTTATGCGATCTGTCTGTTCCTCTTGTCAAAATTGCAAATAAAGATGCAACGCCAATTGGATTAATTGCTGCAAATAACACCGCCGCGGTACTAATAATAAGTTCGAACATGTAACATTCTCCTTGTTGTTATGTTTCTTAAAATGGAGCCCTTTTTGGATACTTATAATGTAAATACAAATCTACCATTACCCCATTCAAAGTTTTTTACCGCAATGCTATATGAATGTCAAGTGTTGTGTTTTGAAAGAAATATGGGTAAAAGAAAAGAGCAACAACTGATCAACAAACGGGAAAAGAATGAAAAAAATATATCCATCCGCCTCAGACGCACTCAAAAATCTTGTTAAAGATGGCATGACAATTATGGTAGGTGGCTTTGGCCTTTGCGGCATTCCTGAAAACCTAATTGACGCTCTGAAAGACTCTGATGCAAAAAATCTCACTGTTATCAGCAATAATGCCGGCATTGATGGCGTTGGCCTCGGCAAACTCCTTGAAACAAGACAAATTCGTAAAATGATTTCATCATACGTTGGTGAAAATAAACTTTTTGAACAACTCTATTTAAGTGGCGATTTGCTTCTAGAATTTAACCCACAAGGGACACTCGCCGAACGTATTAGAGCAGGTGGTGCGGGCATCCCTGCATTTTATACAAAAACAGGTGTTGGTACAATCATCGCTGATGGTAAAGAAACACGTGACTTCAATGGACAAACCTACGTTATGGAAACAGCGCTTAAGGCTGACATTTCCCTCGTTAAAGCCTATCAAGGTGATGCTGAAGGCAACTTGGTCTACAGAAAAACCGCTCGCAATTTCAATCCCATGATTGCAACAGCAGGCGCCATCACAATTGCAGAAGTTGAAGAAATTGTTCCAGTTGGCTCCATCGGAGCTGATTCAATTCACACACCTGGCATTTTCGTTAAAAGGCTCCTACAAGGGAAAAATTACGAAAAACGCATTGAGCAACGCACAACACGCGCTTAAATCACACACTGAAAATAAAAAATAAAGGAAATAACATGGTTTGGTCACGCGACGATATGGCAAAAAGAGCCGTTCAAGAACTTCAAGATGGATTTTATGTCAATCTCGGCATTGGCATTCCAACTCTGGTTGCCAACTACATCCCTGATGACATTAAAGTCACACTGCAAAGTGAAAATGGCATGCTCGGCATGGGCCCTTTTCCAACTGAATCAGAGGTCGATCCAGACCTTATTAATGCTGGCAAACAAACAATTACAGAACTTCCTCAATCCAGCTACTTCGATTCCGCTACCTCTTTTGCGATGATCCGAGGCGGTCACATCGATTTATCGATTCTCGGCGCAATGGAAGTTTCAGAAAAGGGAGATATTGCCAATTGGATGATCCCTGGCAAAATGGTCAAAGGCATGGGCGGCGCGATGGATCTTGTTGCTGGGGTCAAACGCGTTGTTGTGATTATGGATTATATTTCAAAAAATGAAGATCCGAAATTTGTACCCACATGCTCGCTCCCTCTGACGGGTAAAGCTGTCGTTGATCTTTTAATTACAACGCATGGTGTCTTTGAAAATAGCCCGAATGGATTTGTTCTAACAGAACTTGCTGATGGCATCACCCTTGATGAAATACAGCGCCTCACAAAAGCGAAATTCACCGTTTCACCCTATCTCACTAACGAAAAGCGGAGATCTATCTCTTAAAGAGAAACATCAATGTTTTTTAAGCTTTTTTTGAAACTATCTCTCAGCATAAAATATGAAAATTGATTATCAAGAGAAAGGCGCCTTAAGGAAGGGAGCCCTTGGAAAAGAGCAAGTAATGCCTTGGCTGATGTGTTACCGATTTTATGCTGCTCCAAAATCTGATCCTCAGTTCTTGTTTCAGCAATCTCATGATCATATGAAAATCTACAATGGACAACTGGCTGTTCAACTTTTGCTGGCCTCGATAAATCCACAAAACGAACTTGTTTTAAATGGCCAGGAATGTATTTGTTTAATTGGTGAAAAAGAACAAGACTATCTTGAGACTGGCATAGATCAATATAATCAATTCTCATGTTTTGAACAGCTTGCCTGAGCGCATTCAATTCAGGATATTTGATAGTATACTTTATTGCAGGTTCAAATAGAATTGCAACAGGCCGCCTGCCACCCTCATTTATAAAATGTTGAATCACTTTTGATGTTTCATAAAAAGTCAGAAGACTCTTGTAATCGAGATAATCTGCTATCATGCAAATACTCCCATGACATCTTAGCAAATCAGCGGTGTCATCACTCTCAATAGGTGTATCACCCCGACAATAAAGAGCACTCTTCATAACGAGTCGGCCGCTAATATGAGGCTCGGACAATTGGTATGCGTTAACACCATCAAAATATGACATAATCATCTCCTTTTAAATAAAAATACATTATAATTATACATAATACTCAGCTTTTTTCAATAGATAATTAATAAATAATTAAAAACTATTAAAATAGCACGACACTTTTGTGCAACATTTACAAAATAATGTTGCACATCGTTGCACATTAAAGTATAGTATTATCATGAACCTATCTTTTACACTAGATACCACACTCATCAGCCTTCTCA
>JAGPBS010000026.1 GCA_018063245.1 Alphaproteobacteria bacterium
GTATTACAATAGGTGGACAGATAACTGTTCACTTCTTCCTCTGGCCAAGCAACCGCCCATTCAAGCTTGCCTTGTTGATCAGAAAAATCAACAGTACCTGCAAAAATTTTAAGACCAGGCGTTAGACAATTTTCTTTTTCAAGAAGCTGCTGTAGAAAATCTTCCAAACCATTTGGGAAATGTATTTTTTCAGATTCAGGGACTTTACCAGCAAGGCCATGGGCTTCTAACAAAGCAGGATCACATTTCCAGCGGATCTCAACGCCCCTGAACAAATAGGCCTTTGATCTGGCCATTTTGTAGATTAATCCTGGCTTAAACTCAGCATATTCTTTAAAAATCTCGGCATCAGGCTTAAAGCGTAAACTTGTTCCGCGCCTATTGCTGACCGGGCCCATGTCGATGATAGACGTCAGTGGATGACCTCGACTATAGCTTTGCTGATAGAGCTTGCGATCGCGTGCAATCTCGATCTCAAGTTTTTCTGACAAAGCATTCACAACAGATAGACCAACCCCGTGCAATCCACCTGAGGTTTGGTAGACTTTGTTTGAGAATTTTCCACCAGAGTGAAGCGTTGTTAAAATAACCTCAAGCGCTGATTTTCCTGGGAACTTCTTATGTTCATCCACAGGAATGCCGCGCCCATTATCCCGCACTGTTAAATAACCTTCAGCATCCATTTCAACTTCAATACGCGTTGCAAAACCCGCAACTGCCTCATCCATTGAGTTATCAAGAACTTCAGCAAATAAATGATGGCACGCCTTTTCATCTGTACCACCAATATACATGCCAGGCCTGTGCCTTACTGGCTCGAGCCCCTCTAAAACCTGAATATCTTCAGCTGAGTATGCTTCTCCTGGCCTTTGGGCCAGCTGTTTATTTTCTTCAAAAAGATCAGTCATTATGCGTTACTTCCTGTGCAAGTGACGGCATCATCAAAGATGATGAGACACCTTGACTCTCATACAAAAATCCCTTCACTTCACGCATCAACAATTTATGAAAGAGACTTGAAATAGAAGCTTCCATATCTGTATCCGTGAAGCTAAATATCTCTTCAAACGGTGTTTTTTGAGGCGGGTAATAAATAAGATTCAAATCTTTTTGATCCGTCAAACCGAGTTTTTCAGTCATCAAATCTCTGGCAACATCCATCCCACCAAGGGCGTCAACAAGACCAAATTCAAGCGCTTGCTTCCCGGTCCAAACACGACCCTTTGCACATTTTTCAACCTCATCCTTCGACATGCCGCGCTGCTGAGAGACAACACTGACAAACCGATCATACAGCATTTCAATAACGCCCTGATATCGAGCACGTTGTACATCATTGAAAACATCTGTCATCGAGCTAATACCAGCAGTACCGCCTGTTGAAATTGATCTCCAGTGAACACCAATCATTTCAGAGAAATCTTTAAAAACAAATTTACCTCCGAAAACACCAATCGATCCTGTCAAACTCAGCTCTTCCGCAACAATTTTATCGCCATGGGCAGCAATCCAATACCCTCCAGAGGCGGCCATATTGGCAATAGATATAATCACCGGTTTTTGATATTTTGTCTTTGCTCTTAAAATCGCCTGACCAATCGTATCTGAGGCAACCGGAGATCCTCCTGGGCTGTTGATTCTTAAAATGATACCTGCTATCTCAGGATCTGCAGCGGCTTTTTCAATTTGATCAGCCAAAACATAGCTTTCAATTTTCCCACTCTCTCCAAAAGGAGCTTGCTTAAAGCCTCTCACAATTTCACCATAAGCGAGAATAAAAGCAATTTTCTTTGGTCCAGTTGATGTCGCGGCTTCTTCTTTGTTTTGATCAGCTTCTTTTTCACCAGAAACTTCTTTGAGTTTTGAGGTCAGAGCATCTACTTTTAACTGCATGTCTGTTGGATTGTCTTTTAAACTTTCTGCATATTTGAAGATTGATAAATATTGTGCCTCTTCATCTAGTGTTTTCAAATAGCGCTCTTTGACATCTTGGTAATAAGCAATCTCTTGAACAAGCTTATGTTTTTCAAGCGCCTCTGTATCAAAGTACGGGCCATTGGTGAAAACCTCTTTAAATTGAGCTGCATCAAATTTTTGATCGGCTGACACATCGCGCACGATTGCCTCTTCATACTGAGTCATCAAATCCTTTTCCATTTCATAATGCGCTGCTGAAAAATCATCTCGCTCAAATGGCTCAACAAAAGACTTATAATCACCAACATGCAGAAAATCAGGCTTTATACCAAATTTTTCAAAGAAATCTTTTCCAAAAGGCATTGTAATGTAGAGACCACTGAGCCCAACCATACCTGTTGATTGCAGTGAAATTTTTTCACATGATGATGCTAGATAATAATCAAATGAAGCTGATCCTTCTTCCCCAAACGTATCAGCATGAAGACTACAGGCTTTGCCTTTACTCATAAAATTTTTAAGCGCACGACGAAACTCTTGAATTTCTCCCGGTCCAAATACAGGGCTTTGATATTGAATGAAAATTCCTTTCACACGATCATCATCTGCTGCATGATCAATACTATTAATCAACACTCTATAGTCTTTAGGAGCTGAGAAAAAATAACTAAAATTATCCAATGACGTCATTTCCTGAATCGATTGATTCAATTTCAATGTCAGGACCACTTTCTCTGGAATCTCAACCTTCTCTGATTTTAAGCTTTTGACAATAAGAACTGACAAGCCGACAATCATTAGAATCGACAAAATTCCGATAAAGGCAAAAAATCGTACAATATATTTTAGCAAGATCATGAAGAACTCCTATGAGATAAATAAGGATCTGTTACGGCAAGGATAGATTAGCTGAGGATTGTTATAGCCGCAAGAGAAATGATAAGAAGAAAAACAAATGCAATCCCTGCAGGCCTTAAAAAAGATATATTCCAAGGAACGCCAAATACCCGATTATCTAAATTGATTTCAGCCTGTGCGGCTAATATATCTTCTAGATGAGACTCCTGAACAGCCTTACGAACAGAACTGGTAAAGATCACTTCTTGATCCGCAGATAATGTATTCATATTAAATTTTTCTCTGACAATCCGAATCTCATTTTGTTTTTGATGAATCAGCCTATCTGCTTCTTCTTCAGCCATATACTCATCATCAAAAATGGACGCAATCATCCATTTTGATTCTTTTTTCTCTTGTATCTCAAAAGTAACACGTATACTCATTCTCTACAGCTCAGTCTGAGGGATTAATTGTTCGTCTTCTTGACGCTTTGTTTGGTATTTTAAATCAATTTCATGAGCATAAGTATCATATTTATTTGAACTAATCCCACCCAAGATCGAATCAATTGATGTTCCATCTTTAGATAAAGGCAATAAAATCATCCGATAAATGATTGTATGCTCATCATCCACGATTTGCCCACCAAAAATGTAAGGCGCTTCTTTATTCATCACAAAAGATATATTCGATAAGGCATGTTGAATCAAGGACGTTGAGGGAATCTGAAAGAGAGATGTATAAAATTCATTCTTCCAATCCTTTGTTTTCAAAGAATTTCCCATATAAGTAAAATGCCACTCTGATGGATTTTCATTAAGCTCAAGCAAAAAACACTGATCCCATAATCCAAAGGTATCAAACCTGTTAAAATCATCCTGAGACGGAAATCTTTTATCTTTCTTAAACTGATCCCATATCTCCAAAAGACCAAAAACAAATCGTTTTTCTGTTAAAGCTGAAAAATCTGTACTGACACTTTCTTGCATATGACCCATCGAGATAAGGTGAACTACATTGATAATAAAAGATTTTTAGTATCGTACATCATCCTAGCAGATTCTACTGCTACTTGGAATGAGAAAAAAATTCAAAAAACCCAACTTTAGTCTTGACGAATTGTAAAAAGACCATTATTGTTCCTCTATTGTCACACATTGTGGGCCCGTAGCTCAGTCGGTAGAGCATCTGACTTTTAATCAGAGGGTCACAGGTTCGAATCCTGTCGGGCTCACCATTTTACAGACTTTCATTCCCGTCCTCAAATTTAAATCTCGAAAACCCTTGGCTGCTATCCGGAACCCATAACTATTTCTCTTGCTTTCGTTTCAGAAACAACTGGAATTTGTGTTTTTTTGACAAAGTTATTTTCAATTGGAAATTTTATCTCTTTTTGAATGAAATGCGTTGCAACATCAACAGTCACGGGCTTTGAAAATAAATAACCTTGCCCATAATGACAGCCTGAGCGTTCTAAAATATCAAATTGTCCTATTGTTTCAATGCCTTCAGCAACAATTTTAATATTCATATCCTTGGCAAGATTTAAAATACTCATCACAACCCGATATGTTTTATCATCAAAAGTAATACGATCAACAAAGCTCTTATCAATTTTGAGCACATCAAAAGGAAAATGATGCAAATAGCTTAAAGATGAATAGCCTGTCCCAAAATCATCGATACAAAGCGTTACCCCTTTTCCCTTCAATAAAATCAACTTATCAAACATTTGCTTTGAATCATGCATAATCATCGATTCCGTAATTTCAAGCTTCAGAGTCGATAATGGAATTTTAGCCTTATCCAAAATACCCAACAATCTATCAAAACTACGATCATCCATCAATTGCTTGACAGATACATTGATCGCAAGAGATGGCGGATGCTTAAATTGCTTTGCCCAAAGCCTTTGTTGGTGACAACCTGATTTCAAAACAAACTCACCAATACCTCCTATTAAACCTGTTTGTTCTGCAATTGAAATAAAATCAAGAGGCGGGATAAAACCTTTTACAGGATGACACCATCGAATCAAACTTTCAAAACCTTCAATCTTGCCTGTTTGCAAATCAATAATAGGCTGATAATAAACAATAAATTGATCCTTAGAGAGAGCATGCTGTAAATCTGTTTCTATCTCTAAGTTTTCTAACATATGCTTATGACGGCCTTCATCAAAAACTTGTGCTTTTGCTTTACCTTCTGATTTAGCACTATACATTGCAAGATCTGCATAACGCATAACATCATCCGCGTGAGTTGATTTATGATCAATGATCGATAACCCAATACTTGCACTTAAAATAATTTTTTTCTTCCCAATATAAAATGGAGCTGCAAATTCTCTTAAAACTCTATCGGCAATTTGCGTTGCATCATCCGCATGATCAATCTCAGAAAGCAATAAAGCAAACTCATCTCCGGCAAGGTGAGATAAAGTATCATTTGGCCGGATAAACTTCTTCAACCTTTCTGCAACAGCTTGAATCACTTCATCTCCAACATTGTGCCCATATGTATCATTGATCACTTTAAATCGATCCAAATCAATCAGCAAAAGAGCGGCTGGCCGTTCCCCCAAACGCTTTTCTCTATTAATCACTTGCTGTAATCGATCAATAAAAAGTGCTCGATTCGGCAATCCCGTCAATGCATCATAAAAAGCCGCTTTATAAAGAGTCTGTTCATAATTTTTACGCTCTGAAATATCTGTGATCGAACCAGCGAGACGAATCGGCCGATTCTTAATATCAAACTTTCCAAGCCCACTAATGAAAACCCAAAAATACATCCCTTCTCTATCTCTTATACGCGCTTCAAGTTCTATTCTTTTAGAAAATTTTCTCAAATGTGTTTTGACCTCACGATAAAAAAACAAACGATCTTCTGGATGCACAAAGAATAAAAATTCTTTAAGGGAAATCCCAACTTCCGGTTTCCAATCATCTCCAAAAATTCTTTCCGCTCTTTGAGAAAAAATCACTCTCTTCTTTTCAAAATCATAATCCCAAACAATATCATTTGCAGCTCGGCTCACAAGTTCATATCGCTCTTTACTATCAAGCAGAGCACTTGTTTTTTGACGCAGCTCCTTATTCACCTCCATCACTTCTTCTGACATTATTTGACTTGCGTGAACTGATATTTTGCGCCCTTTATCTTCCTCTTCATAAGCCTGATCAATAAGCAACAAAAGCTTCTTAATATCAAGCTCTCCCGAATCATTCATACAGCGCGAAAGTTGATTCCTCAATAAGGGATGATGTAAATCATCCTCTAAATCATTAAAAACCTCTATCAACTTAATATTCATTTGAATTAATCAACCATGTTATTTTTCTGCAAAAGTCGTAATCGCCATTGTCTTATTATGCAGTTCACACTTATCACTCAAAGCATGCGGTGCAATTTCTCCGTATGAATAGAAGCCAATCTTTTTATTTTTGGCTCCCAGCACTTTTGAAACAGTATCTACTTCTTGAATAACCCGCTGACCCATCAATATCTTACGACCGATACAGCTAATCACTATTGAACATTGATTCTGAGCTTCTGGCAAGACAATGGATGAAACTTTTTCAGCGGCTCTACCTGCAGCCTCAACAATTGCATCTATTTTTCCCCACATCAATTGAGCTGTATAGCCCGTTGGAATATCACCTGCAAAAGTCATACTTTGCTCTTCTTCATTCACACTCAGAATTGTCCGCACCAGCATCTCATCTTTTTTGTCTCCATCCCAGATAGCCAAAGGAAATAACAAAGCACTGGCAGGCAAATGATCAGCTTCTGGCCCTAAATATTTTTTATACAATTCTAAGGCAGGCTTTCCATCTAATTCATAAAGAACATTGCCTTGAGAAGTCGTCACAATTCTTTCTGGCCCAAACACCTCCCATCCATCATAACTACCATGATGATAAGATAAGTCTTTTCCATAAAACCCAATACCAACAACTTGATGAGACAGAGGATGTCCATTTGCAGAAACCCATGTCTGTTTGAATCGATCTTGATCCCCCGCAAGACCTCCTGTCACAGGTATCTTACGTTTTGACAAAGCATCAAAACCACTGACTAACTCTGATCCATTGACAGACAACCCATCTGAGAGAACAAAAACACCCTTCAAATCTTCTTGATCAAGTGCCTTTGTAATGTTTTGACCAATTTGACAACAATCACTTCCTTGAATAAAATTTTCAACAACCATTTTTACATAGCCTTTTTCGAACTCAATCGCTGTATAAACCACACTATCATTTAAAATTAAATCATGAATAATTTCACCACCCGTTGAGCATCCGGCAATTTGAGCATTTGGGAACTGTTTTCTGAGATCATCATAAGCTGTACTCGCCGTCTCTTGATCTGTGCTCCAAAAATAAAGAACCAAAGTGACTTTAGAAGAATTGACTTCACCTTCTGTTAGAACAAGGCCTTGATCATTACGCCATCTTCCTTGAGAAATTCGCATATAACCTCCTTATTTTATCTTTTAAATCATTTTAGACCGATCCCTTTAAGAAAATTATAAAATGAAGTCCATTTTTCAAAATATTAATCATTTTCTAAAAAATTTAGGATTGAATAAGACTAAGTATTTATCTCATCTTTCATAATGGAGTCTGTCTTGGTTGCCCTCAAAGAACAAAGTAATCAATATATTTGGTTAGATCATTACCCTGACAATGTCAACTGGTTCTCAAAATTCGAACATAAATCTCTCATTGATATGATTGATGACTCCTGTTCAGAATTTGCAGACCATTCATGCCTTGATTTTATGGGGAAAAAATACACCTTTCGCGAAACAGAACAAATGATCAATCGCTTCGCCAAGGGCCTTCAAGATCTAGGCGTTACAAAAGGAACACGCATCGGACTTCTTCTCCCAAATGTCCCTTACTACATCTTTGCTTATTTTGGTGCGCTGAAAGTTGGGGCAACTCTTGTTAATTTTAACCCCCTCTATGCTGAAAAAGAACTGCAACACCAACTAAGCGATAGCGAGTGTGAGTATATCGTGACACTTGATGCAAAACTCATTATGAGTAAATTACCTTGTCTTCTTGATAATAAACATTTAAAGAAAATCATTGTTTGTCAAATGCAAGACCTACTCTCCTTTTTCAAAAAAACATTCGTCTCTCTTTTTGGCTCAAGTCAACTGAGCCCTATTCCAAAAGATGAAAAATATTTATGCGCTGCAAAACTCATTGAGAATGAAGGTGATTACCAGCCTGTTCAAATTTCACCTTCTATTGATGTTGCTCTCATTCAATATACCGGGGGCACAACCGGCACACCAAAAGGAGCAATGCTAACGCACGAAAATCTTTATGCCAACACAAAACAAACTGAACTCTGGTTTGAAGGCATAGAAAAAGGGTATGAAAGAATGCTTGGCGTTATCCCCCTCTTCCATGTTTTTGCAATGACAGGCGTCATGAATATGGGCATAAAAATTGGCGCTGAAATCACCCTTCTTCCAAAATTTAATGTTGAAGAAGTCCTCAGCATCATCAGCTCCAGCAAAATCACCCTTTTTCCAGCTGTTCCAACAATTTTCAATGCAATCTTACATGAAAAGACTCTCTCTCACTATGATATTTCATCACTCAAAATGTGCATCTCTGGCGGAGCACCTCTCGCAATGGAAACGAAGGCTGAATTTGAAGACATCACTGGCTGCAAATTGGTTGAAGGATATGGACTCACTGAAACATCGCCTGTTACAGCTATAAACCCTATCTTCGGTATCAATAAATCCGGATCTGTAGGCCTACCACTCCCTCAAACAATTGTTGAAATTATTGATCCAGCAGACCAAACGACCATTAAGCCTGTCTATGAAAAAGGAGAAATTTGCATCAGAGGACCTCAAGTCATGAAAGGCTATTGGAAAAATCAAAAGGAGACTGATCAAGTGCTCATCAATGGTACTTTCCATACAGGCGACATTGGCTATATGGATGAAGATGGTTATATTTTCATTGTTGACCGAATTAAAGACCTCATCATTGCCGGTGGATACAATGTCTATCCTCGCCATGTCGAAGAAGCTATCTACCTACATCCATCTGTCAAAGAATGTATCGTTGCAGGGATTCCTGATCAATATCGCGGGCAAACTGTAAAGGCCTATATTGTGCTAAAGGATGGAACATCTCTAACTGAGCAAGACTTGGCTCTTTTCTTAAAAGATAAGCTCTCTCCGATTGAATTGCCTAAAATCGTTGAATTTAGGACGGATCTTCCTAAAACAATGATCGGCAAGCTCTCCCGCAAAGATGTGCTGGCATCTGAAAAGTAGCTTGGCAAGTCAGAAAGCAGGATATTATATCTTCAGAACGTGCTTCTTCAATGAGTGTCTGAAAGGCATCTCTTTTATCTTATTTTTAAAACGAAGATGTTTCGGCAGTGTAATGCCAAGGACTGCAGTTTCAAGACTTATCAGTTTTTCAACCACTTTCTTGTCAGTCTTCGATAAAGTCTTCCAATCAATCCCATTGCCGGTAAAATCAATCCGCATCAATGCATTAATTTCAGCACCATCTTCTGTCACTATTAAGGGGAGGTGATCTAGCTCTGCTGGAAGTGTATCAATAGCAGTATTTTTTATAGACAAATTTGTTAATCCGGGATTCATCAACAAACTTGATGGCAGGCTCGAAATCATCGTATTCGACAATTCAACTTCATATAAATCTTTGCAGTTCTGGAAACAATCTGGTATTTCTGTAAATAAATTACCCTCTAATTTCAAATTTCTTAAAGCGGGTCTTATCGCACACTCAGGAAACTCTGCAAGGCGACACCCGGAAAAATCAAAGCTAAAACTCGATTCCTTATGACTCAAAGAGAGCTGGACATTCATAGGAAGCATAACTAAATTTTGATTATTATAGGTAAAACTACTATATCCAGTATTGTGTAGTTGCTCAGCACAGTCTTGATAGGCTAAAAAAGCATCTGATAGTGAAATTCTGTTTTCACCTTTTTGCTTGAGAATTTTATTTGCCTTTCGACGCAATGCATTAAATTTTATAATATGCTGTGAAATGGCAATAGGATCACGCATTAACGAAATGAATGATAAACCATTCAATACTGCCATAAGAGACAGTTTATTTTCAGAAGCAATTTGCATGACGATCCTTTGAGCTTTCCGAAATACCTTCCATTGACCTTTATCAAACTCTGAAAATTGTACTTTTGGGAAAAGGCGATCATACTCATAATTATCAATCATTGTCCGCTGAGCTTTCGTAGCACATGTTTTAGCCAAAGCTTGCAATTTTGCATAATTCTTTGGCTCGATCACTCTCAAAGTTTCCAATATTGGAGACGGCGCACCTTTTTCACCAAGGAGAGCTCCAATCACTTTTTCTCTGTTCGCAATAATATCAGCCACACTCAAATGACTATTATCTACCACGACATTATGCTGTGAAAGCCTCACTCCATCAGGACTTTCTGATGAGGCTGATGATTCAACCTTCTGAGAAAGACTTTCAGAAGACTTTGACACAGTTCTATCACCTGTCTGCTCTGGTGTCAGTTCTCTTGAACTACTTTGTGAATCAATACTAGCTAATCCTGCCATTTTCCTATGCCTTTCAATACAAAGTGATTTTAAAAAATATTAAACTAAATGTACTCTAATAGAGCCTGAAACACAACAAAAAACAAACATTTTTGATCTCCCCTCCTTTATATTATGAAATTTTATTAAATTTTTGCTATAATAAGCATATAAAGACTAAGGAATGGAGAGTTGAGCATGGATTATTTAACACTTCAATTACAGGACTATCGTTTAACAACTGCTGAGATCCTATATCGCCTTCCTGATCATCCAGATATCTTGCAATTTTACATTTGGCAAGAATTTGACTTAGCACCCAAATTCCCAGTTTTGATGCAGTTCCTCGTTTATTGGGAGAAAAATTTAGACGGACCTCTGCATTCTGTCAAAATCGCCTCATCAACCTTGATCAAACCTTGTTTGGTAACGTTTCGCAATGGGGAATTTACTGTTTAGATCCGTCACGATACAAATGATGCTTCCGGATAATATCAATCACTGGCTCACTGAGCATTGATTCGAGAGAGCCACCTTCGCTTAAGATCTTCTTCGCCTTTGTGGATGAAAACCCTTTCTCATCTGAATGAGCATCAACAACCGCCGCCATTTTCTTTTGTCCGATCTTTCCTTCCAGAGACTTTATACCATCTCCTTCTCTCATCACGACAAAAAATGATTCAACAGGCAGCGCCATACATCCACCCACTGTGTGCTCATAATGCATTTCAGTCAATAAATTTCCTGTCATAAATGTTGATAAAGCTTGCTCGCTTTTTGCAACCGCAAGGGCTGTATCTGAGCCAACAATTCCAATAAAAGACATGCCTGCAAAGACTGGTTTTACAAAACCATTTTTAGAAACATCTGGCTCGGTCAGTGTATCTTGCAATTTTTTTGGTGGAAATCGCGTCACAATAATTGTCGGATGCTTCTCAAACACAGCAAAAAGAATATCAAGACGCCTTTGAACATCGATACGCCTTTTAAAGGTATCTCCGCCCCAAGATGGATAGACAATCACATAATTACAAAGATCGTTTTCAAGACATAGGCTCGCGACCTTCTCATGTCCTTTGTGTAAAGGATCAAACGATCCAATATAATAGCCCACTCTTTGATGGCTCAAAGTTTTCTCCAATTGACCATTATCGATCAACTCTTCTAATACCAACCCATTGGCACAAGTCGCCCACAAAACGGCAACCATAAAACTCAATAATATACGCATTTATTCTCTCCAATCTAACATAAAGTAACTCTCCTACTCTCTATCGTTTAACCACATCTTCTGCACCCAGATAATGATAGCCGTGAAAAGGAATATGACGACCTTTGCACTCAGCTTCTACAGATTCCAAAAAGCCTAAACGATCGTCAAACATAATAATTTCATTGGGCGTCAAAGAAAGCCTATCTAAAACGACTCCCATAACAGGACCTTTATGCTCACCATCTGTTACAATAATCCCCTTATAGAAAACCGGATGCCGCTTAAAACCTCTGATGTCAAAATCAAGATCATCAAAATCACCTTCAAAACCTAGTTCTTTCAAATGATCATATCGCCATTTTTCTAATCGATCATGCTGCCAAGATTTCCCTGTATTCATTGCCGTAATAGCCAATATAGAAATCTGACGTTTCTTGAGCAACTCAATTTTCTCAATAATACTTGGCTCAATAAGCGGAGGATTTTCATGATACGAGTCCGCATTGCTCATATATAAATTTCCTTGGTGAATCAAGGTCTGATCCACATCAAACAAAACAAGAGAACCTGGCAACCCGAGCTGACTGAAATCAACTTCGTCAAAAGACTGAATATCACTGATAGAACCTGTTCTCGTAAAAAAGAAAGCGACTGAAGCAAAAATCGCAATACAAAATAACAGACCTCTAATTTCCTTCATTGAGATTTTCCTATTCGATTTACAACACTTTCCCCACGGCTATGTCCTCAGAACCAGCTTCATAGCCATCCGGATCATGAAAAGCCATCTCACTATATCCATTCTTCCTGTAAAAGCCAAGAGATGCTTGCCTTGATTCCGCATGAATACTCTTGCACCCTTTTCGCTGAAGCCATTTTTCGCACAGGGCCAAAAAGATACTCCCAGCACCCTGATTTCGCTTTTCTTCATCAATCACAATCATGCGCATGGCAACTCTCTGCTCTGGCCAAAGCTGCAAATGAGTATATCCAATAACCTCTGAGCCTTGATAAAGAACCAGATGTTCATGCTCCGGATGCTTAAAAGTCCATTCATACGGATCTACAATCCCTGCAGGCTCAAAAAAGTATTTTTTGCGAAAAGACTTGGCTGCTTTCCATTCAGCATAATGCGTGCATTTCATCAATCTGATGCGATTAAATCCTGTTGCTTCAATCACACGTCGGATAAAAGCATCCTTGCCCAAATTATAGCCTGTAAAAGCTGATTCTTTTTTCTCAAAAGACGTTGGATCATCAAGCAGCCTATATTTAAGGGCTGCATACTCATCCCTCACATCAGGATGAGCCCTGAGATAATCTCTGAATAATAAATTGAGTTCAATCTCAGGGTGGCCCTCTTCATAAACATGCAGATTGACATCTACATCGCCTCGTTTCGCAAACCCATAATGCAATGGAATATTATATTCACCTTTATAAAAATAACCGATCGCCTCAAAGAGTGGGATAAGTGCTGCCGGATCGACCACAACGGCAATGATATCAATTTTAGGCTTTGCCGCAAGACCTGGCACTGAGGTTGAGCCCACATGGTGAATCGCAAGACAAGCATCATCCAGTTTTTTCTGGATCAATTCTGCCTCAAAGGCAAAAAAATGTGGCCACTCCGGATTATAAGGAACGACTTCGATATCTTGTGTTGTGCTCATCGAATTTTCTCAAAACGATATTTTACTTAGATTTTTTGCCGCTCGTTTTTGTCTGGGTACTTGCAAAATAAGAAAGACACTCTTCACGATTTGCTCTAAAGCCATCTCTGATCCACCATCTTTCAAGCTCTTTCAATGCCTGACCTAGCTCAGCACCTTCAGTCAAGCCTTGGGCTTTCAAATCTTCACCCGTTACAGGGAAGGTAACAGGCTTCCAAAAACGTGTTTGAATCAAAGATGCACATAGATCCGTGATCGATCCATGATGCAAGGCAGCATGCAAAAATAATATATCCCGAACCGTCTCAACACTGTAATGATAGAGATAGAGATTAATCTCTGCAGGATCTTGCAAGAGCTTGTCCTTCTTTGGCTTTTGTAGCAGCTTGATCTTTTTATCAATCGCTGCAGATAAAGCAAATGCTTCCATAAAATCGTTCTTCTCAGGAGCTAAAGCAATTAAACGACGCAAAGGCTTAATCTCACCATATTGAGCTTCAAAAGAAATAAGACGCTCTAACACATCGATGTCCGTTACTTCAGGAATAATCTGCTGCAAAATGCCATTTTCAAGCATGTATCTTAGTGTTGGCACAGGATCTGAAGCTGATAAGAGATGTAAAAACTCATCACGAATACGCTCTTTTGACAAAGTTTTCAACAGTTCCTTATGCTTGATAATCGCCCGCCTGCCTTCTTTGTCAACAGGGGGAAATCCGTAATGAGCATAAAATCTAAAATAACGGAGCATCCGTAAATTATCTTCAAGAATTCGATCCTCAGCTTTTCCAATAAAGCGCACACGTCCTGCCCTTAAATCGGCAATTCCCATGAAAGGATCATAAAGCTCTCCGCGTAAATTACACGACAGCGCATTAAATGTAAAATCACGTCTTTTTGCATCCTCATGCCAATTATCCGTGTAAGACACAACAGCATGACGACCATCTGTTGCAACATCTTTACGCAAGGTTGTGATATCAATTTTAAAGTGAGGCAGAATAGCTGTGACCGTCCCATATTCAATACCTTGTGTTAAGGTTTTGACTTTGTATCTATTTAAAAGATCAATCACTTGCTCAGGAAGCAAGGGCGTTCCAATATCTATATCCTTGATAGGTCTTTTCAAAAGACAGTCCCGCACACAACCACCAACAAAACGCGAATCAATCCCACCTCTGCAAAGCAGAGATAGGAGCTGTTGGACCTCTGGGTGGACAAGCTCGTTTTGAAGTTTAATCCATCCAGTTGGCTTTTGACGTGTCGACATTTTTTGAGACCTATTGAATTTGAGTATTTGCATCGATTATCTATTCTTTTTCAGTTTTCGTTTTTTCCATGTGACTTGGAACCAGTTTATTATTCTCGTACCGAGGCGGTATATATTTTCCAGTTGGATCTGACCCTCCAAATGTTGTCACTAAAATCAAAACCAATATCATCAGCATAACTCCTAAAAATAATAAAGGAGGAAATGCCTTCCGATCTGTTAGATCAAAAAACTTGTGTTTTTGATCTTTTTCCCTCTTTGAATTCACATAGGCTTTATAAATAAAATAAAGCACTAACGGTAAAAACAACGGGATCAAAAGCATGATGATTCTTTGGACCATAGTGAAGCGATCATATCCTGTGTGCATGTCATTAAAAATGAACCATTCGATCATAATCCATTATTCCTTATAAAATTGCAAGAAAATTGCTTTCCAATTTTTAAAAAAAACATATAATAAAGCCCTTGTAATAAGTAAAAAAAGATCAAAAAAATGACCGGCCTTCTCTTTCCTATTGATGATGCCCCCCTCAAACCAAGCTTTGAGCATGAATCCAACCTTGCTCAAAAACACAATGCCTTACCAATAGGGACCGATGAAGTTGGCAGAGGATGTCTTGCAGGACCAGTTTTCGCAGCAGCTGTTTTCATCCCTCAATTAACACTCCCTACAGCCTTACTCGACACGATTCGCGATTCAAAAAAAATTCCAAAAGCAAAATTGCATGATATCTCACAACAAATACATGAAATCTGCATTGTATCAATTGCAGAAGCGTCTGTTCGCGAGATTGAAGACATCAATATTCTTCACGCCTCATTACTCGCGATGAAACGCGCTTGCGATTCTTTACACGAAAAGCTAAAACACAATCTTCCAAAAGAAAATTTCTGTGTCATCGTCGATGGCATTTATCTCCCGCAAGTATCAATGCCAGGTCAAACCCTTAAGCAGGGAGATGCAAGATCCTACTCAATTGCATCGGCTGCCATTGTGGCTAAAGTTGAACGCGACAAACTCATGAATAAGCTCGCAGAGGAATTTTCGCACTATGGTTGGGAAACAAATGCAGGTTACGGAACCAAAAAACATTTGGATGCAATTCAAGCCCATGGTATCACACAACACCATCGTAAAAGCTTTCTCAAGGGGCAAACACAATAAAGACAAATCGATACCAAAAAATTTTCATTTCCAATTTTGTTCTAATTATGTAAAGTATGACTAGATCTAAAATCATTGAAGCAAGGATATCCACATGAATTGGCTAACAAATTTTGTAAAACCAAAAATCAAATCTCTCGTAACACCAAGTCACGAAGTCCCAGACAATCTATGGCTTAAGTGTAATGCTTGTGAAGCGATGGTCTTTCACCGCGACCTTGAAAACAACCTCAACGTATGCCCTCAATGTGGCTCACATCACAGAATTGGCCCTGAGGAAAGATTACGACTTATGTTTGACAATGAGAAATATACAACTGTGGATATTCCAGATGTAACGGTTGATCCTCTCAAATTCAAAGATATGAAAAAATACCCTGACAGACTCAAAGAAGCCCGTCAAAAAACAGGACATAAGGACGCATTACTGATTGCACATGGCACGATTGGGGGCCAAAACGCAGTTGTTGCTGTCTTTGACTTTAATTTCATGGGCGGCTCTATGGGAATGGCCGTGGGAGATGGTCTTTTGAAAGCAGCCGAGCTTGCCGTTGAAAAACGTGCAGCCTTCATTACTGTGCCAGCCTCAGGCGGTGCGCGAATGCAAGAGGGCATTTTATCGCTCATGCAACTCCCTCGTTCTGTTGTTGCCGTTGAACGTGTCAAAAAATCAGGTCTGCCTTATATTGTCCTTCTAACAGACCCAACAACAGGTGGTGTCAGCGCATCATTTGCAATGCTTGGAGATATTCACATTGCAGAAAAAGGAGCCCTCATTGGCTTTGCTGGTGCACGTGTTATTGAAAATACCATTCGCGAAAAACTACCTGAAGGATTCCAAAAAGCTGAATACCTAGAAAAACACGGAATGGTAGACATTGTCACCGACCGCAAACAACTCAAATCGACTCTTGAAAGAATCATATCACTTTTAATGCAACCCAAAAAAGCATCTGCTGCAGCTTAATGATATCTGACGAGCTTCCTTTTAATTACCCACGACTGATCGATGGGGACATAAGCCTTACAAGATTTTTGAAAGCGCTTGATCTCTTCGATTCTCCGCATAAGAAATTACAGAATATCATTCATATTGCTGGAACCAATGGGAAAGGCTCAACCTCAGCCTTTCTCAAATCTATCCTCACAGAAGCTGGCTTTCGAGTGAATCGCTTCATCTCTCCCCACCTTGTCTCGCTGTATGAAAGAATTGAGCTCAGTCAAACACAAATTTCTGCTGGTCAATTTGAACACTACCACACGATAGCCAAAACAAAACTCAGCGAACATAACATCGCTTTATCCTTTTTTGAAATGCTCACGCTCATTGCCTTTCTGGCCTACCTTGATCACCCTGCTGATTATATCATTCTTGAGACCGGACTTGGCGGAAGACTCGATGCAACAAATGTTATTGAAAACCCTCTTGTAACCCTCATCACACGGATTGCCCTTGATCATCAAGCTCTTTTGGGCAATAGTCTTGATCAAATTGCAGCAGAAAAAGCGGGTATTTTTAAAAAGGGAACGCCAGCCTTCACAATTGCTCAGGAACCAATCGTTCTTGATGTCCTTCAAAATCAAGCTAACAAGCTTCAAGTCCCCCTCTTTGTTCAAAATAAAGAGGGGTCTTGCATAATCAATGACAAAAAAGCTGAACTCCCAGGTCATAAAATCTTTTCCTATACCCCTCAATTTTTAACCGCTTCTTACCAACATGAAAATGCGGCCCTTGCAATAGCCGCAGCTATTCATCTTTATCCAAACATCGATCTAAAACACATAGAAACCGGAATCAAACAGGCTTATCATCCCGGCCGCTTCCAGAAATGGAGATCTGTTGATGGATGTCAACTATGGCTTGATGGTGCACACAATCCAAATGGTGCAGCAGCTCTTTCGAAAACACTTATCGATATGAAACAAAAATCATCTGCTACAAAGATTGCTCTTTGGCCTATGCTCTTATCCAATCGATCATTTGATGATTTTTTAGACCCTTTTCAAAAGCACCAAATCATCGATCACTTTTTGCCACCGCCTCTTGAAGCAAAATTCACACTGATGAGCGAACATGATTACCATTTCGCAGATACAGTCAAAGACCCCTTTATCAAAATTTTGCATCATTCTATACAAAATGGCAGTACTGATATCGTCATTTGTGGCTCGCTCTACTATATCGGCTGGTGCCTTAAAAATGAGCACATCCTTTTTGAAAATACATCTCATTGAATTTAAAAGAAACCTAAAAATAGAGATCAAGGCTAGACTAGGCTCTTGCATTTTTTCAGATCAATTTTCATAAAGATCTTGTGATTTCGCGATTTTATTTTTAAAATCAACCTATACATCCTAATCATAATTAAAATACACGGAGCCCTCTATGATCGATCTTTATATGCCTGAAGTCCCTACTGAATTAAAGCCAAAAATTCTTGTGATTGGCGTTGGTGGTGCTGGTGGTAATGCTGTCAATAATATGATCCGCTCAAAACTGGAAGGCGTTGAGTTTGCTGTTGCCAATACCGATGCACAGGCTCTTGCTCATTCACTCGCAGGCAAAAAATTACAAATCGGCGCAACGCTCACACGTGGCCTCGGCGCAGGATCGCGTCCTGATGTTGGGAGAGCCGCTGCTGAAGAACAACTTGCTGAGCTCAATGAGATTCTTGACGGTTGCAACATGGTCTTCATCACTGCTGGTATGGGCGGTGGAACAGGTACAGGAGCAGCGCCTATCATTGCTCAAACAGCTCGCGAAAAAGGCATTCTAACCGTTGGCGTTGTCACAAAACCTTTCCATTTTGAAGGCGCGCACAGAATGCGCACCGCTGAATCAGGGATCGAAGAGCTTCAACAGTTTGTTGACACACTGATCATCATTCCAAACCAAAATCTTTTCCTCGTTGCCAATGAGAAAACAACTTTTGCCGATGCCTTTAAAATGGCAGATGACGTATTGTACTCTGGCGTTAGAGGTGTTACCGATCTGATGATCATGCCTGGCCTGATCAACCTTGACTTTGCGGATATTCGTTCTGTGATGACAGAGATGGGTAAAGCGATGATGGGTACGGGCGAATCTTCTAGCGAATCTCGTGCACTTGACGCAGCTGAGGCAGCTATTTCTAATCCATTGCTTGATGAAGTCTCAATGAAAGGCGCGAGAGGCCTGCTGATTAACATCACTGGCGGCCTAGACATGACTCTGTTTGAAGTTGATCAAGCAGCAAAACGCATTCGTGATGAAGTTGATCCAAATGCAAACATCATCTTTGGTTCAACCTTCGATGAATCGATGGATGGCAAAATGCGCGTTTCTGTTGTGGCAACCGGTATTGAACAACCAAATCAAATGAGAAGTCGTTTTGAAGTCATGACCAATCTTGCAGGCGGCAAAGCACAAGCCTACCCTGGACGCGGCCTAGGCGTTGGGGGCATTCAACAGGCAGCCTCTATCTCTGCTGTAACGCCAAAGACAGCACCTCTTCAAGACACAACAAACAAACACAATAGTGCGGGTCAAAAAGCAGATCCTCAAAACCAGAATGAACCACATGCAAATACTGGCCTCAGCTATGAGATGACTGAACAATCTTATGAAATTGATGTCAGAAGCAAAGATGGAAAAGGCTTCTTGAAGAAAATGACCTCATTCGGGAAAAAGATTTTCCAAAAGGAACAGTATGACAATGGAGATGAGATCGTGAGCTATCAATCTGAAGAAATTCGACTTTCTGATCCGCAGATTAGTGCTGCTGAGACATCATTTGAAGATCAAGAAAATAATGCTCCTCACAGCTCAAAGCAAAAGCAATCAACCTTAAAGATGGCAAATCAAATGGCTCAATCGAGAGAATCATCTGAAGAGGACCTCACCATCCCTGCTTTCTTGCGTCGCCAAGTGAATTAAGAAACGCTACCCCTCAATAAGCGTCTTTTGCAGAGACTTGAATCGCTTCTGAACGCTTTCGCCATAAAGAGCATCAAAATTGGTATGATCTGAAGACCTTGTCATCAACGACAGGGTCTTTTTCTCTTCATCCCACGAGAGATCAACTTCATCAAGCAGAGATGCATCACCTATTGAAAGGCTGGAAGCAAGTCTGAGAGCTCTGCCGAAGAGTAAAATCACAAAAAGCTCTTCCTTGTTAAATTCCTTCAGAAAATCCTTATGCTCGAATTTATTAAAATCACCTGTGTAACGCACAAACAAAGTCATGGCGATAAAGAGTCTTTCATGATGCGATGCACCTGGCAATGACAAATAGGCAATTCGCCAAAAGGCAATTTTCCCGCGCGCTTCTGAATGATCCATCCAGGCAAGATCAATTAACGTCGCACTCGCTTTTAAAAGACGTTCATAACGCTGAGGAATCAAACTCATAATATCAGAAAGCCACGTCACATAATCAGGCGCTTGCTGAAAACGGGCTTGACTTTTGGCAAGCATATCACAGCATAAAAACAATGGATCTTTCTTTTGCTCATCCTCACTAAGCGTTTCAAAGAAAATGCCTTCTTTGAGCCCATAAGAAGAGAAGAGAACCGTTTCCGCCTTACAATGATGCAAAAGAGCCAAAAGCGCCTTGCCATAATAGGGCAAGAGCGCTGCTCTTTTACCTGAAATGCTCGGATATTCTATCTCAAAGTCATCACGGCGATAGCCATTCTCATGCTGCCTGATCACTCTTTTGACAAAATCCTTCATCTCATCGCGTGGGACAGAAAAATGATGAACGTTTCTTGGCTCATACTTGATATGATCAATGTAAGCCTTTCCGATTGTCCTGAATCCACCCCCCACGAGATAGAGATCTCCCTTTTCTTGCAGCCTCGGTTCATCTTCTAGCACTTTGAATATTTTCTTCAAGTAATCATCGAGATCTTCTCCTGCTTCATCGATGTCCTGACATTTCAAACCCCCAGCCAAGATTGAATTGATGAAATCAATTTCATCTGGATCAAGATAAATCATTTCAAGCGAAACACCCCCCAAATCAGCGACAATACCTTTAACAGAATGAAGTCCTGATCTGACGCCAAGCGCAGAGTAGTATGCCTCTTCCCTTTCTGTGAGAATTCTCACCTTAAAGCCTGTGTCTCGTTCAATCTCAGAGGCAAACTCTTTCCCATCAACAGCTTCTCTCATCGCGGCGGTCGCAACAGCTTGCACCGAGTCAACACCAACATGCTGAATCACTTTCACAAAACGGTGAAGTTGCATCATAACTGCTTCTTTGGCTGACGGATTCAATTCACCTTTTTTGGAAAAGCCCTTCCCGAGACCACACAGCGCCTTTTCACTGAATAAAGGAATATAACTTCTGTTTTCAACATCAAAAATCCCGAGCCGCACTGAGTTCGATCCAATATCAATAACCGCTAATTTCTGAACTCTACTCATCTTGTTGCTCACCTCTTCTGGATAAAATAGTCATGAGCACTAAATGCTCCAGCACCTGATTTTATGCGCTCATAGTTCCCTTCAGCATCCAAGATCCAACTTGATGCCTCATCTTTTAAATTGGTCACCATAATGTGTGAGAGAACATGCTTCTTCACCTTAGCATCCTCAAGCGGCACCAGCACTTCAACGCGTCTGTCCAAATTTCGCGGCATCCAATCAGCTGATGATAAAAAAACCAAAGCTTGATCTGATGGCAGCGCCGCGCCATTTCCAAAACACAAAATACGCGCATGTTCTAAAAAGCGTCCAACAATGCTTTTCACGGTGATATTGTCTGACATATCCTTTACGCCTGGCCGCAAGCAACAGATTCCACGCACCACTAACTGAATTTTCACGCCTGCATTTGAGGCCTCATAAAGTTTATTGATCATTTCAGGATCAACCAAAGAATTCAGCTTCAACCAGATCGATGCAGGCATTCCTTTTTTTGCAAATTGAATTTCGGCATCAATATAGGTGAGCAACCTATCGCGTAAAGTTAACGGCGCAATCGCAAGCTTCTTTAATTTTTTTGGCAAGGCGTAACCTGTCATGTAATTAAACATAAAGGCTGTATCTTGGCAGAGAACAGGATCGGCAGAAAAAAACGAAAGATCCGTATAGATTTTTGCCGTGATCGGATGATAGTTCCCTGTTCCGAAATGCACATAAGATTTTAAATCATGCCCATTTTGCCGAATGACAAGCGAGACTTTCGCATGTGTCTTTAAGCCTGTCACGCCATAAATCACTTGAGCGCCAGCTCTCTCTAAGTCACGCGCCCATTGAATATTTTTCTCTTCATCAAATCTGGCTTTCAACTCGACCATAGCTGTGACTGATTTCCCCGCTTCAGCTGCTTGAATGAGAGCTCTTACAATTGGCGAATCATCACTTGTCCGGTAAAGCGTTTGCTTAATAACAACAACCTTTGGGTCTCTAGCCGCTTGCTGCAAGAACTGCACCACCACATCGAAACTTTCATAAGGATGGTGAACAATAAAGTCTCCTTGATCGATCGCTGCAAAGCAATGACTATCAGCATCTAACAAACGCTGTGGATATCGGGGCGTAAAAGGAGGATACAAAAATCCCGCCTTTTTATCACGAATGAGCTCTTCAATATTTGCAATACCAACGAGTTCGTCTTGAACAAAAACATCTTCTGATGCAACGCCAAGCTCGTCTTGCAGAAAGGCCTGGAGTGACTTTGGCATTTCATCATTAATAGTTAGGCGAATCACATTCCCCTTGCGTCGTTTTTTAAGAGCATTCTCAAAGGTTAAAACAAGATCTTCGGCCTCTTCATCAATGTACATCTCGGTATCACGCAAAACACGGAAAAGGCCATGAGATTCAATTTCATGATCAGGAAACAAAATGTAAGCATAGCGCAAAATAAGCTGCTCAATGGAGACAAAATGATGTTTTCTCTGAGGCAGTTCAATGAATCGATTATAGTGAGTTGGCAATGCGATAAGCGCTTTATGCGATATCTTCTTCACCCGATCACAAAGTTCAAGAACCAGCGAGAATCCCAGATTTGAAATAAAAGGAAAAGGATGTGATGGATCAACTGCAATTGGCGTCAAAAGCGGAAAGATCTCTTTCAGAAACAACCCCTTGAGCCAGACCTGTTCCTCTTGAATCAATTCCTCTTCCAAATGATTTGTTTCGAGCAAAAAAATCTCACTTTCTTCAAGCTCAGATTTGAGCTGTTTCCAGGTTTTTTGCTGATGCTGAATGATTTTTTTGACTTTTTCTTGCAGCAAGCAGAGTTGCTCTTTGGCTGTTCTGCCATCATGGCTGAGCTCTGTAATATTTTCATGAATCTGGGCCTTCAGGCCGGCGATGCGCACCATATAAAATTCATCAAGATTCTTGGCTGAGATTGATAAAAACCGAACCCGCTCGAACAAAGGATTATGAGCATTTTTTGCTTCTTCCAGGACGCGATTATTGAACTTCAACCAAGACAATTCCCGATTGAGATAGAGTTCAGAATCAGCAGGTTTTTTATCTTTCTTCATCTTATTACTCATATAGTCCAAATATTATTAAATAATATAGTACCCCATATTAACGAAAAGCCCCTAATAAAATTTGAATAATAACGTATTGAAGAGGGAAAATTGCCGAGATTGAGTACAGATTTCTGAAACTTCTTTCTAAACCGAGCAAAGAATATCTTAAAATATTCAGCACCAGGGGCCAGGTTTCTAAGGTATTCTGGGTTTTAAGCGTATTACTCCTGAACCCAACCTTGCTCAACCAGAAAATCGTAGAAGTAATTATTTTCTATAAAAACAAACTCTGGATATCTTTTGCCGAGCACACAATCATTCATAAATTTATCGAATGACTCGGCAATCAATTTTGGAGGCTCATCAAAGTAATCCATACCAAACATCCAAATCTTTTGATCATGAGGACTAAATACAAAAATATTACCCCCTGCATCTTTGGCAAAAGGATAGTAACCTGCTGAGTAATCCCAATCTATGAGTATTTCTTTAAATTCTCTTACACTCGGGACAAGCTGACCTGTACTACTTAAGAAATCACACCAATCTATTGTAAAACCATCAAATTCACGATGTAGATTGAGATACTCCTCAGGTAAGCTAAAATCAATGTTTATTTTATCTAGTATTAAAACTTCAGATATATCTCCAAACCAACACTGATTACCTAAGTGCTCATCACCGCTCTTAACTTTATCACAGATCAATCTTATTTTTTCATTAATTGTTAATATCTTTGACATTTTTGATAATCACCTTCTTAATTTTTGTCCCTTCTGGAACAGTCTTCAATTGATGCAATAGCTGAGATCCTAAAGAAGAATTCACTCGCTGATCAAGCATACCAAAATTTAACATATTATCTAAACCATTCACCTGTAAATCTTGAATATGGTCAACTTGCCTAACTTCGAGTACACTTTTAGAGCTTTAACTCTTTCAGGTTCTGTTGAACCCCACATGGATTTAGCACGATCTACAAGATTCTTTCTATACTGCCTTGTCAAGTTTTCATTCCTCACTATCGGTCTTTCAGCAACTGATAGTTTGCCTCTATTTGCTAAGTCTTTCAAGGCTTCAACTTTTTTATGAAAATCCCGAGGATCCATGCCAGGTTTATACTCAAGCTCAACAGTAACCCCTGCTTTGCCACCCATCGCTTCGGCTGCTCTTGATGCAATGCCTGGCTTGGCAATTTGAGAAGTTCGTTCAGTTATTTTAGTACCCTTATTCGCCGCTGATACAACATCTGAAACAGCTTCTGCTCCTTTACTGCTCTGGATAAGCTTTTTGGTAGTACTAACTCCTTGTATAGCGCCTTTTGTTAATTTTGCTCCCTTTAATAAGCCTCCCGCAGCAAGCATCGGATCAACAACAAATTCACCCAAATGACCAGCATCAACAGATAAACGTTCATTGCCTGTAGTCATCGCCAATTTTTGACTATAAAATTTAGTACCAGCACCCCATTTATGCATTAAACTGCCGGTTCTATCTTTTAGCTTTTTAAGATCACTCGCAAAAGGGGCTAGGTTTCTGTAATCTTCAGGATTCTGAAGATTACCAGATAATACACGTGTATAATCATACTTAGCATCCAGGCCAGAGTTACCATATAATTTATGTGCATCACGCTTTAGCTCTGACCATTGAAAGGGCGAAGATGGATCCACATCTCGCTCACCTTTTACAGATGCAACTCTCATCTGTTGTAAAGGCGCTTCTGGTTGTGGCTTTACATCTTCTGTTACTGAGCTTCGAGGAACAAACACCTCATAATTCATCTCTGCATTAAAAATATATCCTGATTTTAGACGAATTTCAGGACGACGATCCCCATCTCTAAAAGCTTGTTGTGCTTGTTCTCGATCTTGGTAGGCTTGTACTCCCTGAATAAAAAGGTCTCCTCCGTAACCCTTGACATCCGCTGAAACATATTGGCGATGATAGGCTTTGATCTTTGCCATATCTGCGATTGATAGCGAATCATAATTCGCATCCATCTCTTCTTGAGTAACAATTCCTCTTTCTACCAGTTGGCGAGCCTTCTTTTGTCTTTTCTTTTCCCATTTCTCCATTTCCTTCTGTCCAAGATATGTATTATTCTCAGCGGCTCTGCCGCCGGTTTCGATTGCGCCACTGATGTCTTTGACATCACCATTCAGGGTAAGGGCGATGACGCTTGAAGCAAATCGAGCCAAGGCAATACCTTGCTCTTTTGAGTCAACATCTCCCGCTAATTCTTTATACGCAGAAGCAGTCAGCTCGCCTCCCACTGCTGTTGCTGCGTGAATCAGTGGATTTTGCCCTAGAGCAAGACCACCCATTCCGCCAACAATACCGTGAGACAGCAAATGCTCAGCTGGACTCATATATGGAACATCATCCGCCATATAGGCAAGATCCGGATGCTCAGCTTTGAAGGCTTCTGCCTCCTCTGAGGCATGATAGGCCTCACCAATCTTCTGTGCCGCAAGGCCAGCACCAAAGTCAACAATGCCTCCGATTGCGTTCGATTTGAGAGAGTCTTTGAGATTCTCGCCCCCAATCGTTGTGCTTACAGCAACATTCACACCGCGGTGGATTGCAACATTCTGCGCTCGAGCAGCAACACTCGTTGTGCTTGCAGGTACATTAAGAGCTCCTGAAACCCCATGCACTGCGCCAGCTGTTAGTGCTGTCATTGCAAAGCTTTTCATTTGATTCTTGCTCGTCAAATCCTTGGCAACGAGTCGTGGATCGCCCTTGTTATTGATACCACTGATCACAGCAGAGGTGATTGCGGCTTTGCCAACAGCAGTGGCTGCTGCTGTACCCATGGATCCTAATGTGACTGTACTTGCTGTAGTTGCCACAGCACCACCCGCTGCGACCGTTCCTGCTGCTGTACCACCTGCCGCAGCTGCGCCTCCTGCTGCTCCCGCTAGGGGGGCAGCAGTTCCGCATGTCAAAGCAGCAATTGCAATGGCAACCGCAATTGTGAATTCAGGCGTCATCCCACTGTGCTTATACTTCCAATGCTTATGATACTCTTTGAGCAAGTGAACTTGAACATCAGGGTCTTTCGCGAGCTCAGCAAGCCAAGCTGTATCTGGATTTTGAGAGAGAGTAGAATTCTAGCGTTTTGATTCCATGAAGGTAATCAGCTCTGAGCATTCAGCATCATACATTTTGGAGCGTTCTTTCAGGAGCTCAATCCCTTTACGCACAGCTTCTTCCTGATCAGGCTTGTAAGTTTCATGAAATCTTTTAAGCTCAACTGTATTGAAAACAGAGATCATGAGGCGCCTCAAAGCTTCAAGGCTATTTTCATCACCTTCTTCATACCGATACTTCATAAATTCGCCAGGTGTTGGGCGTCTCGGATAAGCTTCGTCTGCTGATCGAAACTCAACACCTTTACATTTTTTGAGCTTTGCAGCGAGGGAAGGATGGATGATTTCTTGTCGTGTTCCGTGTAAATAGGCGAGACGAAATGGCTCCATGCCTTCCTTTTTAAAAACTAATCTTTTGATTTCAAATCGATCCTGCGATAAACATTCCTCATCTCTGTAAAACAAATCTGATTTGTCGCGATCAATACAATCGATGTTATTTAAAACGTTGATTGCATAATAATCATGATTCTCAAAGGGGGAATCATTTTTATCAAAATTTTTAATGACAACTGAAAAAGCTTGAAATTCGCCAGGACAATCATTTTTCAAAACATCTAAAACACGTCGATGAACAATCATAGGTGCCCCATCATAACAACATAAGAAATCATATTTAGTAAAATCATCTGGCAGTGCCTTAATGCCGAAAATAATGTCATATTTTTTTTCTTTTATTCTTTTACTGAAGTACAAATTTGAAAGATCAAAACTTTTCGGAGGCTCAAATCCATAATACTTCAAAATATGCTTATTATAAGGCCCCCCTTTATCAAAAACAAACAAAGGATCGCTATTAGTATTTTTAATCATTTTACTACCTACTTTTTCAAAATCATAATTTACCATTCTGGGTTTAATCGTTTCATCATCCATTCATTATGCAACCCTTCAGCTTGTGGCTGAAAGTTCTTATTCAGAGGAATATCACCACTTTTTAAAAGAGCTCTATGAGGCGCAAGGGCTTTATTAACCTCCTCAATAGATCTCTGATGAGACCATCCATGTAACATGGATTCATATTCAACTTTCCTAATAGACTCATCTATCATTTTTATAACTTCTTTTAAATGAGGGCCCTGATGGATAGACCGTTTTGCGGTAAACAAGGGGCCTCCTTCAACAGTTGGCAGAATCATTTTATTCGCCCGCTGATGTATATCATAGCCAATTTTCTTCAAGAATTTATCATCTCCTAAAGCTTGAGGAATAATATGATGAACTTGGGTCTTTTCAACGCCTTTAACTTTACCATCTTTACCACGCTTTATTTCAGGTTTTACCCTAAGATCTATGTCTCTCGCAACAGATTTTTCAGCTTGATGAACAGCGGCTTGTTCTGCTTGATGAGCAACTGTTTGTGTGACTGCCTTGCCAGCAGTTACATTAGCAGCCGTCCGCGCACTTAAGCTTGCACCTTGTTTTGCAGCGGCAACTGCATCAGCAAAGCCTGCGCTACCTTGAGCAGCACGAGAAATTGCACGAGCACCTGAAGCTCCTTTAATCACTGCCTTTCCAGCTTGAGCAACCTTTCCAGCACCGCCAGCGGCATTCAATGGATCTGCGACAAGCTCAAGAGCAAGCGCTCCGCCAAATCCTGCAGTGACTGCAACATGCGGATTACCCGTTACATTAAGAGCTAGTTTTTGAGTAGCGTTCCGAGTCTTTCCACCCCACTTGGCAGACAATCTATCTTTTATATCGCCAGCTATCTTAAAGTATTCAGCACCAGGGGCTAGGTTTCTGAAGTCATCAGGGTTTTTTATCTGGCCTGAATAGGCTGCAGCATACTCAAACTGAGTAGGTGAATGAGGATTTATAGCCGACATTAATTTGTTAGCATTTCTCGCATGTTCCTTGCTTTGAAATGGTTCAGAAGGACCCACATCATATGGACTTCTTATTGGTGACCATTTCTGTGGTGGTGTTGGAGTGGATGGTTTTTCTTCAGCTTGAGTCAACTGTTTATAAGCTGAGTACTGTTCAAATAATTGAATTCCGCCATATACCATTCCTAAAGGACTCAGGTCTGTTGTGAGTGTTGATGTTGCTTTTGTAACTTTCGCTAGCTGAAAATCACCTCTCAAAACATCGAATTGCGCCTGTCTTCCTTCTTTGTGTGCATCATAAGACATCTCTCCAAGACCCTTGGTGTCTTTAGACACAGCACGCCTATGATCAGCTCTGATTTCTTCTAAATCAACTAAAGTCAGTGAGTCATAGGCTTGATCCATAATCTCTTGAGAGACAATACCTTGCTTTACTAAACGACGCGCTAGCTTTTCTTTTTCTTTTTCCTGCTCTTCATTCCATTCTTTGATTCTTTCCTGGCCGCTTAACGTATTAAACTCAGCAGCTCTGCCGCCGGTATCGATTGCAATGGAGACAT
>JAGPBS010000027.1 GCA_018063245.1 Alphaproteobacteria bacterium
AACTCCTAACCTTCTGATCCGTAGTCAGATGCTCTATCCAATTGAGCTACGGGCGCTTCTATACCAAAGTCAGCATGTAAAGCTGATAGAAAGTAAACTAATCGAAAGACGACAAACTTGCAAGTCTTTTTTCGCATTATTCTTCAGAAAATGTGAAAAAATATTTCACTCATCAACAGCAGGCAACAGATCATAGCCAAACTTCTGCTTCAAAACACCAATCGATTTTTCGCCCAGCATCACATAAAGATGCGCAAATTCATCATCATCCGAGCGCGATACGATCTGCGAGTGCTCATGAAGCCAAGCGAGACAAGCACCATCTGTTAATGGCACATCAAATTGATAAAGCGTCAGGCCTGCACTCAATTTATCATCAATCATATTGAGAAGTGTTTGAAGCCCCTCACCTGTCGTCGCTGAGACCAGTGTTTTGTTTCGAGCGAAAGTGAGTAAAAGCTCTGCTTGCTCTTCTTCCCTTTTGTCCCTGAAAAGATCAATTTTATTGCCGATCATCAGCAAGCGTGGATCATCCTGTGAGACGCCCAGATCTGATAAAACAGATATCACATCATCAAATTGCGCCTGATATTCAGATGAAGCCACATCCGAGACAATCAGCAAAATATCTGCATTTAAAACCTCTTCCAGAGTCGATTTAAAAGCCGCCACCAACTGAGTTGGCAAGTCAGAAATAAAACCAACCGTGTCAGAGAAAATAATCTTACGACCTGATGGCAGTTTAATGGCTCTCATTGTTGGATCTAGGGTTGCAAATAGCAAATCTTTTGCAAAGACTTCCTCACCCGTAATCTTGTTAAACAAGGTTGATTTTCCGGCATTCGTATAGCCAATCAGAGCAACAACAGGATAGGGAGTTCTGGCGCGATTTTTACGCTGAATATCCCTTGTCCTCTGCACTTCTTTAAGCTCAGCTTTGATCTTTTGGATCTTATCATCAATGATCCGGCGATCCATCTCGATCTGTTTTTCACCAGGCCCACCGATAAAACTCATACCGCCTCTTTGGCGTTCAAGGTGCGTCCAACCCCTCACCAAGCGGGAGCGTTGATAAGTCAGAGCTGCTTGCTCAACCTGCAAACGACCCTCTCGTGTTTCGGCGCGTTCACCAAAAATTTCAATGATCAGGCCCGTTCTATCCATCACTTTGACTTTCCAGACATCCTCAAGATTGCGCTGCTGAACAGGCGAGAGATGATAATTGACAAAGATAACTTCAACGGGAAGCTCAGTGAGCTTTTCCTTCACCTCATCAACAATACCCTGACCAAAAAGATACTTTGGCTTTAATTTAGGCAATTGAACAGATCTTGAAAAAACAACATCCACGTAAATGGCTTTAGCAAGACCAACGGCCTCACTCAGTCTTTCCTCGGGAGATCTATGGCCCGCGATATCGAAATTATGTGGATTTAAAACATAGGCCTTAATGCCATCACGACGTGCTTTTTTAAAGAGGACTTTTGGTTCATTCACAATAAGAAACTTTCAGAATAGAGACGATTTGTGAATGCAGTGTATCACTGAAAAAGTCCTCTGCACAATGATTATTCATATTAAGCTTCATGCTCATGGAATAGATTCACAGGATCAAGCGGCATAACTGTTGAAACAGCGTGCTTATAAACAAGCTGAACATGGCCTTCTCTGCGAAGTAACATTGAAAAATTATCAAACCAGGTAATCACACCTTGTAACTTAACACCATTCACCAAAAAGACCGTTACCTGCATCTTATCGCGACGAACATGGTTTAAAAATATATCTTGTAGGTTCTGTTGCTTATCTGACATTTTTTATTCCTTCTTTTTAATTGTTTTTATAGTAAGGCTATCCATAACCTTAAATAAATTATACCATATAAAATATAAATTTATTTAAAAAAACATATTAATTAAAATTAAATAATCAGTTTAAGCGCAATGGCGCCCTGCAAGGAATCCAGATGACCAAGCCCATTGGAAATTATACCCTCCGAGCCAACCTGTGACATCAACGACTTCTCCAATAAAGTAAAGATTTGGGACTTTATGAGCAGCCATTGTTTTTGATGAGAGCTCATCTGTACTCACGCCCCCAACAGTGACTTCTGCCTTTGCATAGCCTTCACTTCCATCAATCAAAACAGGATAGGCGTGTAAATGAGCCGCAAGCTTGTTTAAATAATCGAGCTTCAAGTCTGTGAGACTTTTGTGAGAAACCTCACCCAAATCAAGATGATCAACAAACCGATTGGTTAAATGCACTTTCAGAAAGGTTGATAGCGTCTGCTTTGATTGCTTCTGAGCCGCAAATTCTTTTTTGAGATCAAGATGAGGCAAAAGATTAATAACAACTTCTGAGTCTTTAAAATCTTTGATATAAGAAGATATTTGCAAAATTGCAGGACCACTGAGACCGCGGTGCGTAAAGAGAATGTTTTCTTTAAACGATCTTTTTCCATATGAGACAATGGATGCGTTTGAAACGCCGCTTAAAGCTGTGCATTTTTCCTTGATGGATTCATGCGCAAGGAGGGGAACAAGAGCTGGTCTAGGCTGTACAATTTTCAAATCAAACTGTTTTGCTAAACGATAGCCAAAATCTGTTGCACCCATTTTGGGAATCGAAAGCCCCCCTGTTGCAACAATAAGCGACTGCGCACAAAAAGATCCCTGCTCTGTTGTGATCGTAAATTGATCAGACTTTGTCACCTCTGAAACATGACAGCCAAGGCGAATGTCAACCCGATGCTGCTCACAAAGAGTCCGGAGCATGTCAATAATTTGCTTTGAGGATCCATCACAGAAAAGCTGCCCCAATGTTTTTTCATGATAAGCAATCTTGAAAGACTCGACTAACGCAATAAAATCATGCTGCGTATAGCTAGCCAAAGCTGATTTCATGAAGTGCGGATTTTCTGAAATGTAATTTTGAGGCGATGCATAGAGATTTGTAAAGTTACATCTACCACCGCCCGAGATACGAATCTTTTCACCCATTGTCTGACTATGATCAATCAGCAGAACGCGCTTTCCACGTGCGCCAGCTTCCACAGCGGCCATAAGTCCTGCTGCTCCCGCTCCTAAAATAATCACATCGTATAATTTTGTAATCATCGGTCATTCTCAATTTAATTCTGTCTACAATAACCAAGAGCAAATCAGATTACAACAACTGATAATAGTCATTGATTATTGGCCATATTTCGATTAGATTGAATATGAATTATCTATGTGACAAAAGGAATTTATACATGCCCACTTCAAAGCCTCTTTATAAACGTGTTCTGATTAAAATTTCTGGAGAATCACTCCTTGGAAAACAGCAATATGGTATCGATTCAGATAAAATTGAAGCCATTTCGAAAGAGGTAAAGAAAGTTCTTGATATGGGTGTTGAGGTTGGCCTTGTCGTTGGCGCAGGTAATATCTTTCGCGGCGTGAGCTCAGCAGCAAAGGGCATTGATCGCGCACATGCTGACTATATGGGCATGCTGGCAACGGTGATGAATGCTCTTGCTCTCCAATCTGCTCTGGAACATTTGAATATCCAAACTCACGTGATGTCAGCCATTCCGATGGATCAAATCTGCGAGCCTTATGTACGCAGAAAAGCAATGCACCACATCGGTCACGGAAGCGTTGTTATTTTTGCAGCTGGCACGGGAAATCCATTTTTTACAACAGATACAGCAGCAGCTTTAAGAGCCTCTGAAATGGGATGTGACGCTTTACTCAAAGCAACCAATGTTGATGGCGTTTACTGTTCTGATCCAAAGAAAAATTCAGATGCAAAGAAATATCAAAAACTCACTTACATGGAAGTTCTCTCACAAGATTTAAAAGTCATGGATGCCTCAGCTGTTTCACTTGCGCGTGAGAATGACATTCCAGTCGTCATTTTCTCAATTCACAAAGAAAATGCGTTTCTTGATGTGATTTGCGGTCAAGGCGACTTTACAATCATTCAATAATTCCAGGCGGGTGCAAATGGATCATAAAACAATTCTTCTTGTCGGTTGTGGAAATATGGGCAAAGCCATGGTACACGCCTTTTTAGCAGTTGAAACCCTTCGCTATCAGATCCACATTGTTGATCCACATATGCAATCCGTGGATGAATTTAAAACGGCATCCAATAGCATTTCTCTTTACGCAAATCGTGAGAATCTCCCCTCAGATTTAAGCCCAAACTACGTTATTTTTGCAATAAAACCGCAGCTCTTTGAGGAGGTTGCACCCTTATACCGTACCTATCAACAGTCTCTCTTTCTGTCAATCATGACAGGCATTCCCATTCAAAGATTTCAAGAAGTTCTTGGCGCTTCCATCAAAGTCATACGCTTTATGCCAAACCTACCTATGATGATCGGTAAAGGCGCCACTGGCGGCTTCATGAATGCAAATTGCACTGCACAAGATCAAAAAGAGATGGAAACACTCTATGAAAAATCTGGGCTCTTGGCTTGGCTTGATGAAGAATCGCAATTCGAAGCAGTCACGGCTCTTTCAGGCTCAGGCCCTGCCTTCATATTTGCGATGGCTGAAAGCATGATTTCTGCCGGAACAAAAATTGGCCTTTCTCAGGAACTATCAGAACAGCTCGCCAAACAAACTATCTTAGGAGCTGCTTGTCTTTTAACAGAATCAGACAAAGACCCGGGCACACTAAGACAGAATGTCACCAGCCCAAAAGGAACAACAGAAGCCGGCCTTTCTGTTCTCTGCAAACCAGAAACAGGACTTGCAGATTTAATTTTACAAACCCTCATTGCCACAAAAAATCGCGCAATTGAACTATCGAAACCCTAAGTTTATTTTTATGTAAGGAGAGAGACATGTCACAAATACTCGATTATATCCGAAGCAGCCCAGAAGACTATCCAGCGAATCAACAAGGGCTACCTGAATACAGTTTTGAAGCACCAGATCCAGGCTTTTTGTTTTATTGCTACAAGATCGGAGATTCTTCAAAATTTTCTATTCAAAGAAACTCAACCTTACTGTCACTAGAAAATGCCGAGATAACGCCTTCTAACATGGATCTGATCAAAAGACAGGTTATCTACCTTCCGAAAGAAGACAGAGAAAAGCTTCGCCCTGAGAACAGAGTATGGGCCGATTTTTTTGAGGCTCATGATTGTTTGATGGCAGAGGCTGATTACCCAATTGATACGCCTGATGCCGAAAAAAATGGAAAAAAGAGAGACTTAAAAGAAGCGATGCGGCGTTTACATCTTCTTGCTGATGGTGTTGATAATTTTGCTCCTGCAAAATATTTTTTAGCCATTGCTTATGAAGATAAATGGGATGATGTCATAATGACAAAAAAATCAACGAAATATTACAAAGAAGCAGCAAAAGATGATATTGCTGAAGCACAATACACTCTTGGATCTTACTATAAATTTGGAATCAGTGTAAAAGAAGATCATCAACTTTCACTCGACTATTACAAACAAGCGGCAAGACTAGGAATGGCAAAAGCTCAATTCTGTGTTGCTCAAGCCTATCAATTTGGCCCCAAAAGAAAGCCAGAAAAATCTTTCTTTTATTACGACCTTGCTTCCCAAAATGGACACATTGTGGCTCAATACGAACTTGGCAATTGCTATTTCAATGGATTTGGCACGGAAAGAGATTATGCTAAGGCAAAGGAATGTTTTACTTTAGCGTTAAACAGAGGCCATAAGCCAGCTGCAGAAGCACTGGACCGTTTTAAAACAGTACAAGTCCATGACGATTACGAATGGGCGCTTCCGCAATCAAGCTCTCACTCATATAATCAGGTAAATGAATCAGACCAATCTGCCTCCTCAGCAGAGAAAAAAGATTTACACGGTCTTTCTAAAACTGAAATGTCTGAAATGATTTTTACCATGAGAGGACAAATTGACTATTTAACAACAGAGATGAGAGAAATGAAAAAGCGTCTTGCTGCTCTTGAAAACCCAAACCCAAAACCAAAGCATACTCATGGCGGAAAAGAATCACCCTCAAAAAGATTGAAGTTGCAGTTACAGGAATAGATCGCTAACTTCACCAGACAACTCATTGTATCAACTATAATTTTTAATTCTGAGTAACGTCATTCAGAGTCACCCCCACAAGGGGTGACGTGGAATCTCCAAGACACAGCAAATAAGTGCAGTTTATATTGATATGCTACAGAGATTCCACGTCGCCTCTTAAGGAGGCGACTCTGAATGACGGAAAAAGCATTAATGACAGTTCTAACTAAAGAGCTAGTTGCTTACCCAGCAACGTCCTTTTTATCCTTTTTTCCTGTTGAGGAATAGGTGTAAAGAGGGTCAGCGCGACCTTCAACCACTTCAGAATTCACAACAACTTCATCAACTGTTGTAAGACCAGGCAAGTCGAACATTGTATTCAGTAAAATCGATTCCATGATCGATCTTAAACCACGGGCACCTGTTTTGCGGATAATAGCTTTCTTGGCAATCGCATGAAGCGCATCGTTTGAAAACTCTAACTTGACATCTTCCATCTCGAAAAGCTTTTGATATTGACGAACCAACGCATTTTTCGGCTCTGTCAAAATTTGAATCAAAGCTTTTTCATCAAGATCAGCAAGTGTGGCAACAACCGGCAAACGACCCACAAATTCCGGAATCAAACCAAATTTCAATAAATCTTCAGGCTCTAATTCTCTGAGTAAATCGCCTGTTCTTCTTTCAGCTTCATCCTTCACGTCCGCACCGAAACCAATGCCTGTTCCTTTACCACGCTGTGCAATAATTTTATCGAGACCCGCGAAAGCACCACCACAAATAAAGAGAATATTTGTTGTATCCACTTGCAAGAATTCTTGCTGAGGATGCTTACGTCCACCTTGAGGAGGAACTGAGGCGGTTGTTCCCTCAATGATTTTCAAGAGAGCTTGCTGAACGCCCTCACCTGAAACGTCTCTGGTGATAGAAGGGTTATCAGATTTACGGCTGATTTTATCAATCTCATCAATATACACAATACCACGCTGTGCACGCTCTACATTGTAATCAGCAGCCTGCAGAAGTTTCAGAATAATATTTTCAACGTCTTCACCAACATAACCTGCCTCTGTTAAAGAGGTCGCATCCGCCATCGTAAATGGAACGTCTAAAATGCGTGCAAGTGTTTGCGCTAGAAGTGTTTTACCACAACCTGTTGGCCCAATGAGCAGAATGTTTGATTTTGATAATTCAACATCGTTTGTTTTATTACCATGAGCAATTCTTTTGTAATGATTGTGAACAGCAACAGACAAAACGCGTTTTGCATGCTCTTGTCCAATAACATAGTCATCAAGGACTTTGATAATTTCTTTTGGTGTTGGCACGCCGTGATCTGCTTTGACAAGGCTTGTCTTAGCTTCTTCACGGATAATATCCATGCAAAGCTCAACACACTCATCGCAAATGAAAACTGTAGGTCCAGCTATCAGCTTTCTCACTTCATGTTGGCTTTTGCCACAGAAGGAGCAATATAATGTATTTTTTGTTTCACCTTTTGACTTTGTCGTCATATAAGCCCCACTCGTTCATGCATTTTTAAAACTTTTGTTTCTTTTCCAGTCAATAATCAACAACCTTCAGTCTGTATATTCTGGCACAAGATCGGTTATCAAGATGTTAAAAAGCTTATCATGTTCACAAAAAGCTGCAAAGGCTTTATTTCAACAAATCACAAAATTAATTCAGAAGACCTAAATTTTGAAAACTCGCATGAGACGTGCTTGAAATAATGATATGATCGAATATTTTGATGCCAAAAACACGTCCGGCATTTTGAATTTCTTTTGTCATTTCAATGTCAGCCCGACTTGGCTTTGTATCACCACTCGGATGATTATGGACTAAAATAAGGGACATTGCACTCAGCTCAATGGCTCTTTTCATCACTTCTCTAGGATAAACAGATGTCTGATTGACCGTTCCTTTTGAGAGAACCTCATCTGCAATCAACTTATTTTTTTGATCCAAAAACAAAACCCGAAATTGCTCAACTTTTTCATGACCCATTGTCACAGTGCAATAATGCAAAAGCTCTTGCCATGAGCCAATAACTGTTTGCTCAGATATCTGATGCCGGGCAAGCCTGTCAACAATCACGACAGACACTTTCAGCAGAGAAATAACTGCATCTGACAACTTGAATTTTTCCTTCAATTGTGAAGGTTCAGCATAAAAAACACCGCGCAGATTGTGATAATGCGCGAGCAAATCTTTTGCAAGAGGCTTTATATCTTTTCTAGGAATTGCGGAAAAGAGTAAAAGCTCAAGCAATTCATAATCTTGAAGCCCTTTACCTGCGCCATCGAAAAGCTTCTCACGCAATCTTTCCCGATGCCCATAATAATGAGGAATTATCTCCTGAGAGATGCTTTTTCCATCATCGAGTTCCGGCAGCAAAATTCCTTGTTCTTGGCTCATGAACACCCTTCTATGCATAAGGTGGTTTAGTATAGCCTTTTGAAGAGAGGCTGAAAATCTCACATCCATCTTTGGTCACGCCTAAAGCATGCTCAAATTGCGCTGATAATGTTTTGTCTTTTGTTACAGCTGTCCAGCCGTCTGCGAGCATTCGTATATCTGGCTTTCCTATATTGATCATTGGTTCAATCGTAAAAAACATACCTTCTTCCAGAACTTGTCCTGTCCCTGCTTTTCCGTAATGCAGAACTGATGGCGCTGTGTGAAAAACTTGACCAAGACCATGGCCACAAAAATCTCTTACAACTGAGTATCTATGCTGTTCCGCATGGCTTTGAATCGCATGACCAATATCACCAAGTGTTGCGCCTGGCTTGACAATATCAATTGCCCGCATCAAACATTCATAAGTGACATCGCAAAGCTTTTTTGCTTTCACAGATGGCTCACCCACCCAATACATACGACTTGTATCACCGTACCAGCCATCTAAAATCACGCTGACGTCGATATTTAAAATATCACCATTTTGTAAAAGCTTCTCTTCACTCGGAATGCCATGACAAATCACATGATTCAATGAGATACAGGTTGCTTTGGGATATCCTTTATAACCAAGTGGAGCCGGAACCGATTGATGATCTCTGATAAATTTTTCCATCAATGTATCAAGATGTAGTGTTGAAACACCTTCAACAACAAATGGTGTGATGTAATCTAATGTTTCAGCCGCTAATTTTCCAGCTTTATGCATTTTTTCAAAATGCTCTTTTGGATGCAGAATAACCTTTTCGTAGTAACTCATGATAAACTCTTTAAATGATTATAGAAAGACTTGACGTTTGCCTGTATTCGTTCCAATATAACGCATATGATGACCAAAAGAAATCTTTACTTTTAAGTGACATAAAACAAGGCTATGTATCATGAAAATAAACCTTAAAGGACTGACTGCAGGCGTTTTAATTATCGGTGATGAAATTTTATCAGGCCGAACACAAGATGTAAATTTACAAGCTATTTCTAAGCACCTAGAAGAGTTTGGCATTCGCGTTATAGAAGCGCGTGTTATCCCTGATGATAGAGATTATATCGCAGAAGCTGTGCGTGATTTTTCAGCAAAATATAAGTATGTCTTCACCACAGGTGGCATTGGTCCCACGCACGATGATATTACAGCAGCCTCAATTTCTTACGCTTTTGGCCTTAAAAATGTTGTGAATGCAGAGGCGCTACAAACCATGACAGATGCTTATGGCAAAGATAGAATCAATAGTGGACACATTCAAATGGCCTCTATGCCTGAAGGTGCTGAACTTGTTTGCAATTCAGTATCAGTTGCACCAGGCTTTAAGATTAAAAATGTCTTTGTTATGGCAGGCATTCCGCATATAATGAAAGTCATGCTTGAAAGCGCTGACAGTTTTCTTGAGCGTGGTCCAAAAATGCAATCAAAAACCATTGAGTGCTTTTGTCGTGAAAGTCTTATTGCAAAATTGCTTGAGAGCCTTCAAAACAAGTATGAGGAGGATGTGGAAATTGGTAGCTATCCATTCCGTCAAGGCGAAGAACTCGGAACAAATTTGGTTTTACGCTCAACCAATCCTGACTCCTTGACAAATGTCAGCCATGAACTTTTTGAGACACTCATGGCCGAAGGCTACAAAACACGTTATTTATAATTTTGAATGTAAAGAATAATCATATGGGATTTATCACAATTCGCGGTGCACGCGAGCACAATTTAAAAAACATCAATGTCAAAATTCCTCGTGACAAGTTGATTGTGATTACTGGCCTTAGTGGATCAGGCAAGTCATCTCTCGCTTTCGACACCATTTATGCAGAAGGCCAAAGACGCTATGTTGAAAGTCTTTCAGCCTATGCGCGCCAGTTTTTAGAACTGATGCAAAAACCAGATTTTGATACAATCGAAGGCCTCGCGCCAGCTATTTCCATTGAACAAAAAACAACATCCAAAAATCCGCGTTCAACCGTTGCAACCGTTACTGAAATTTACGATTATCTGCGATTACTCTATGCAAGAATTGGTATCCCCTACTCACCTGCAACTGGAAAACCGATTACAGCTCAAAGCGTGAGTCAAATGGTTGATGCCATTTCCGCTTATCCTGAAGGAACAAAAATTCTGCTTCTCTCACCGATGATCAGAGATCGCAAGGGTGAATATCGCAAAGAATTGGCTGATCTCAAAAAACAAGGATTTGTCCGCGTTGTGATTGATGGTGAAACTTACGAGTTGGATGAGCCACCAACGCTTGATAAAAACAAAAAACACAAGATCGATGTGGTTGTTGACAGACTTGTTGTGGGACCCGAATTAGGGCATCGTCTTGCTGATTCAATTGAGACAGCCCTTAAAATCAGCGATGGCCTTTTGTATGTTGATATCCATCCATCAAAACAAAGACAAATTTTTTCAGCAAAATTCTCATGTCCTGAAAGTGGTTTTACGCTAGATGAAATTGAGCCAAGGCTTTTCTCATTCAACTCTCCACAGGGTGCCTGTCCTACCTGTGATGGTATTGGCATCAAGCAATATTTCGATGAAAGACTCATAATCCCTGACCCTGAGCTCCCTTTATCAGAAGCAATTGCGCCGTGGGCAAAGTCGACAACAAATTACTACATCCAAATTCTAGAGTCGATCGCAAAACATTACAAAATTACACTCGACACAAAGTGGAAAGACTTGTCACCTAAGATGCAGCAAATCATTTTACAGGGCTCAGGCACTGAAACAATGATGATGCGTTACGAAGATGGCTTTCATTTTTATGAACGCGAAAAGCCCTTTGAAGGCGTGACTCCTAGTCTTTCTCGCAGATGGCAACAGGCACAACCAGGCAAACAAAAAGATGACTTTGAAAAATTTCAATCCTCTCACCCTTGCGAAAGTTGCAAAGGAAAAAGGCTCAAACCTGAAGCGCTCTGTGTTAAAATTTTGAATAAAGATATCACCGAAATCACAGATTTTTCTATTAAAGCCGCTGCAGAATGGTTTGAAAAACTCAATGACCAGCTCTCAAAACAGCATCAAGATATTGCATCGCGGATTCTCAAAGAAATCAACCATCGCCTCTCATTCTTAAACAATGTCGGCCTCAGCTATCTCACGTTAAATCGAACCTCAGGAACGCTCTCCGGTGGAGAAAGTCAACGCATTCGTCTTGCTTCACAAATCGGATCAGGTCTGACTGGTGTGCTCTATGTTCTGGATGAACCGTCAATCGGCCTTCATCAGCGCGACAATGACAGGCTGCTTGAAACACTCAAGAACCTCAGAGATCTTGGCAACACAGTCATTGTGGTTGAACATGATGAAGATGCAATTCGCATGGCGGATTATCTGATTGATATGGGACCTGGCGCAGGTATACATGGTGGATACATTGTTGCAGAAGGAACGCCAGAGGTTGTTCTGAAAAATGAAAAAAGTGACACAGCTGCCTATCTATCTGGTCGCAAGAAAATCGCTGTCCCGAAAAAAAGACGTCCTGGCAAAAAAGGACAGACTCTCAAAGTCATCGGCGCAAAGGCGAATAATCTCAAAAACATTTCAGCCACAATTCCGCTCGGAACCTTTACATGCGTAACAGGTGTTTCTGGTGGCGGCAAATCATCGCTTGTGATTGAAACAATTTATAAGGCTCTTGCTCATCAAATGAATGGAGCCTACGATCTTCCAGGCCCTCATGACAAAATAGAAGGCATTGAATATATCGATAAAATCATCGATATTGATCAATCGCCAATTGGCAGAACGCCCCGATCAAACCCCGCAACCTATATCGGGGCCTTTACACCGATTCGTGATTTTTTTGCTGGCCTGCCTGAATCGAAAGCCAGAGGATACAAAGCTGGCCGCTTTTCCTTCAACATCAAAGGTGGCAGATGTGAGGCCTGTGAGGGCGATGGCGTTTTAAAGATCGAAATGCACTTTTTGCCAGATGTTTACGTCACATGCGATCAATGTAAAGGCAAGAGATTCAACCGCGAAACACTTCAAATTACATACAAGGACAAATCAATTGCAGATGTCCTCGATATGTCAGTTGAAGAAGGCCTTGATTTTTTCACAGCCATTCCATCGATTCGAGATAAATTACATACCCTCTCAAAAGTTGGACTTGATTACATGAAAATTGGCCAGGCTGCAACAACGCTCTCTGGCGGAGAAGCGCAAAGAGTCAAGCTCTCAAAAGAACTCTCAAAAAGATCAACAGGCCGAACGCTTTATATCTTAGATGAGCCAACAACAGGTCTGCATTTTGAAGATATTCGCAAACTCCTAGAAGTCCTGCATCATCTGGTTGACCAAGGAAATTCTGTTTTGGTGATCGAACATAATCTCGATGTTATTAAAACAGCTGATCACATCATCGATATCGGGCCTGAAGGTGGTGATCAAGGTGGTAAAATTGTTGCAACAGGAACACCAGAAGAGATTGCCAAAGTAAGTAAAAGCTACACAGGGCATTACTTAAAAAGATATCTTTAATCGAGTGTAGTCGTGCATATAACATTCTTTTCAATGCCTTATACGATTTTTCCTCTTGCCTTTTTTAGTATAAATGGTAGTATATGGGCCATTATAATATTTTTATTTTCATCATTCGTTTCATTTAGGCATTTTTATGACACTTATCACCCCTATTCACGCAGATACACAAGCTGAACCAGCTATTAATGTTTCAATTTACCGTAATAAAGCAACTTTGAAAGACAAAGTGGTGATTCGAGATTATGGCACCATTACATCTATCCCTCTTTCTCTGTTAACGCCATCAAACAAAACGCTCTTTAGTCGGTTTGTGATCATCTATTGCCCTCCATCACAAGTATCTGCTCTTCCTCAGGAATTCAAAAAGCAAGGCTGGGATATTTTTCTGAAAGCACAAGGATACCTAATCTCAAAAGGTCAAATAAATACAAGTATAACAAGCAGAGAAGAATATGATCAACATACAAGAAATGTGAGTGAATTTTATGAGAGCCTAACAACTTTACTTTCAAACTATCCTAACTCGCCTTTAATCCCAATTGTTAATTATCAACTCGGCATCTACAATCAATACTTTCTAAAAAAACTCTCAATTGCTGAAATGATGTCAAGAGCTCTTACCTCTTACATAAAAGCTGCTGATCAAAACTATGCTCCTGCCCAATATAAACTAGGCAAAGCTTTGTCGAAGGGCACTCTATGCAGAGCTGATCCTAAAAAAGGGATAGATTATTTAGAAAGAGCCAGTCAGCAAGACAATCCTCAGGCGCAATACCTCCTTGGCACCTTTTATGAAGAAGCAAAACGATATTGTGATGCGATGATGTATTACCAAAAAGCCGCCGATCAAGACAATGCAAAAGCTCTCTTCAAAGTTGGTTTTTTCTGTGAACATACAATCGGCACTAAAATAGACGTATCAAGGGCATTCAAAGCTTATGAAAAAGCAGCACGTCTGGGACATGCCGAGGCATGTTATCGTGCTGGTTTTTGTTGCGATCAAGGCATTGGGACAATGGTTGACAAAAAAAGAGCTTTGACCTATTTCACAATAGCTTCTTCGTATAAAATTGCTGAAGCCATCTGTAAATTAGGTGAATATGCTGAATGTGGTATTGCAGGACCAGCGGACTTACCGAAAGCCATTGAACATTATGGAGAGGCAGCTGGATTAAATAACAGTCTCGCTCTTTATAAACTTGGCGTTGTCCATCAACTTGGCATCAACAAAAACGAGATTAATTTGAAACTGGCCTTGATCTATTATCAAAGAGCTGCGAAAAATGGATATGGACCGGCAGAATATAATTTAGGTGAATTCGCTGAATTTGGTTATGTTGGAGCAGTTGATATCATCAAAGCAATCTGTCACTACCAAATTGCAGCTTCCAAAAAGCACGCTCAGGCTTATTATAAATTGGGCATTTTACATGAAGTAGGCACTCTACCATCTAGCCCTCATGAAAATGCCTTTCTCAATTTCATTAAAGCCTCTGAGCAAAATCATGCAGCAGCGGACTATAAGCTTTATACCTACTACTTGGAAGGCATCGGCGGTCCTCAAAAAGATACCTCAAAAGCCTTTACACATCTAACGCGTGCAGCAGAGGCTTCATATGCTCCAGCTCTTTATAAAATGGGAGAATTTCACGAACAAACAGACCAAACTCTGTCCATAAGCTATTATCAAAAAGCTGCAGAAAAAGAATATCCTCCAGCCTTGTACAAAATGGGAGAGCTCGAAGATAAGGGACTCATTGAAAGAGTCAATCCTGATCAAATTTCAACCTATTACCTCAAAGCAGCAGACAGAAATCATCCAGATGCTTTATTCCAAATTGGCCTTTGCCATGAAAAAGGCACCAGGACACCTATCGATATCTCTAAAGCAATTGAATTCTATCAAAAGGCTTCCCAACAAAAGCATTCTGCTGCTCTGATCAAATTAGAAACGCTTGATCCATCATCGTTTTTAAATCGAACACAAAGGATTATTGATGCCCAACTTAAAGTCACAACACTACCACCAGTCAAAGTAACAACACTACCACCTGCACAAGCCATAAGAGCACCATTCTCAGGATGGCCTGAATTTAAAGTTACTTATACAACTCCCAGACCAACCTGTGTAATACCTTCGGATATCATGGCTGATGACCATTTATTCTTACCGCTTGGAACATATCCAAGGCCTGAGGAATGCTCACAAACGCTTCTAGATCAGCTTCACACAGAAGAGCATAGAGCAATTGTGACTCAATCTGGGAAAAGGCAAAAAATCCAAACATTTTTAGTCTAGCTCGTCAGCAAGCGGAGCACTTCAGCATCTGTTGTCTGTGAAAAATCTTGATAAAATTCACCGACCGCTTTAAAATTTTGATGTGCTTCAAGGCAAATCACTTCATCAACCTTTGCTCTCAGATGCCTTAATGTTGAACTAGGCGCAACCGGCACAGCTAAAATGAGTTTCTGTGGCTCAAACTGCTTAATACTTTTCAGAGCTGCCTCTGCCGTGATGCCCGTTGCAATACCATCATCAATCACAATCACAATTTTGCCTTGAATTTTATCAGGAGAGATGCTCATTCCATAGAGCGCCGATCTCCGATTCATTTCTATTGTCTCTTGAACAATGGTCTCTTGCAGGTCATCATGTGAAAGATGAAGCTGCAAAAGAACTCTTTCATCAAAGATTTCAACACCGTGGGAAATAGCGCCCACACCATATTCTGGATTAAAAGGAGCACCAATCTTTCGTGCCACCCAAACATAAAGAGGCACATGAAAAGTCTTTGCAATTGGATAAGCAACAGGCACACCGCCGCGAGGCAAAGCAAAAACAAGAGGATTTGCATCCTGATAGGCCTGAAGAGCAGTTGTTAATTGCTTGCCTGCGTCTAGTCTATCTTTAAACATGTTTTTTTCTCTTTTGTTAACAAACAACACTCCACGTCATTGCGAACGAGTGAAACGAGTGTGGCAATCTCATAACTTTGAAAGATCAGATCGCCACGCCTCACCTTGTTCGGCTCGCGATGACGATTGTGTACATTGGTCATACTATCACACATGGCGACTACTTAAATTGCCTCATGCATGACTAACCATCCGCGTAAACGGAGCTCTTTTTATACTCGAGCAAAAAGAAGCGAACCAAAACACCTATAATCGCGGCTGTTGGAACAGCAATCAAAATCCCCGTAAAGCCGAGTAAATTTTGTCCTGCAAGCAAGGCAAACAAAACCCAAACAGGATGAAGATTCACTTTTTCACCAACCAATTTTGGGGTCAGGAAATTCCCCTCAATCAAATTACCAATCAAGAAAACAGCGCCAACACCCACAATCATGCCCCAGCTATCATACTGGAAAAAGGCAACAATCAATGCTGCACATACACCAACAATCGTTCCAACATAGGGAATAATCGATAAAGCACCACTAATCAAACCAATCAGAATACCAAAGTTAAGACCAATAATGCCAAGTGATGTTGCATAAAAAACACCGAGGAAAAGAGCAACCATCAATTGACCACGGATAAAGGCAGAAATCATTTCATCCATATGACGTAGCAAGGTTGTAATTGTTTTCTCTTCTTTGCGGGGAAAGAGAGACTTAACCTTTTTCTGGAAGATTGGCCAATCTCTGAGCAAATAAAATGACACAACCGGGGTAATCACAAGGTAAGACAATGAACTTGCGGTTGCAATCAAGCGCGATAAAGCTCCTTGCATCACCTGGCCAAGCCATGTCAGAACAGTCCCCATGTGCGATGTGGCATTCTGTAGAACTTCTTTCTGTTTTTCAGGAGGAACAAAAGATAAAAAGCGTTCTCCTAACTGCGAGATATCTGATTGAACCTGCTTCAGGTAGTCTCCAAGCCCAGACATATATTGATAAATCTGAACCAAAACATAAGGAATCACAAAGACAATAATACACCCAATCAAAAGGACAAAACACATCAAAACAAATGAGGTCGGTATCCAGCGCAATGACTGCTTCTTCGTAAGTTTAGTGACCAAAGGACTAAACAAATAAGCAACAAGCATACCCGTTAAAAAGGGAGCCAGCATTTCTTGCAACAACCAAAATAATCCTAAAAAGGCAAAAGCAACCATCATCCAGAAAATAAGATTTTTATTTTGAATCATTTAACCCTCTTTATCACTTAGCCTCTAACGCGAATCACCCAACCTGAAATTGAATCCTCATCCAACTCTTCTGTTAAAACGAGTCCTCTTTCAGAAAGACTTGTCTTAAATTGCTCAAATGAGCCTTTATAATCAACCTCTAAAAGCATCATATCGCCACTCATCGCAAGAATGGACTGAGAATCAATCGCTGACACTTGATCAAGACGATCTTTAATCGCAAGCCATTGTTCAAAATCCTCAACAGGAATCTTAACGCGTAATTCATGAAGATTATCTGAAGAGACCTCTTGCTGAGCTGATGAAGCAGAATGAACAATACCCAAAACTTGCGCGATCAGTTCTGCATAAGTGACTTGACGATCCATCGTTGTCGGATCAACAAACTTTTCAATTTGAGCCGTCCGCGGCTCCTGCCCCGTTGAATAGAGCGTCAAATCTACAATGATTCTGCCTTTATTGCCTGAACTTGGCATCATCTCACGTTTCAATTTGGCAACAAGTAGACGTGATTTTTCATATCGTTTGGCAAAGGATAAAAGCGCTACTCTTTGTTGATTCATAACATCTTCGATTGATATTGATGAAACATCATCAACATCAAAATGAGGCAAAACATAAGCCGATTGATCTGTCGGATAAGTCTCCCATGAATCAGCCCATGGTGTTTTTTCACCCCAAAGCTCATAATATCCATCTATAAATTCAATCGGTAAAACCAATAAATTGCTATCAACAGGTGCTGCCGATGCATCATTTGCTGCTGACATTTCACTCTTTTTACCAACTCTTGTTAAATAGTCAAGAACCTCATGATCATCAAAACGAATCGATAATTTGGCAATATAACGAACCTTCGACATGCGCTCTGAAATCACAGAAAAATCTGCAACCATATTCATGATTTCAGTCTGTGACAATTTCACCCACGATACATCATCACTCTCAGTCAGGCGGCGCATCAATGTGTAAAAGGCATCTCTTTGCCCTTTTTCCATTGCTATTTTTTTTGCCTCAGCCAAGTTTTTAGCCTGAACATCCACAGGAACAGAATCAACTGTAAATGAATCCGCCAATACATTTGCACTATATAAAAAACTACCAAGGGCGAAAATGAACCCAACTTTCACTAAAGAACGCATCAATATCCACTCTTTCTGTATCATTTAAAACTCTTTCATAATCTGGATTCCTGGTAAGGATCCGATATCACGCTTCATCTCTGGCGTTAAAATAATATCACTTTTCCATAAAATGTCAGCCTCATTTTCATCATCAACCTCAATTTGAAAATGAAAAACACATTTTCCGTCGCCACCGGGTTGCTTTTTCAAGATTGAAATCAATTGCTCAGCTGCCTTAACAGTCTCAACAGCCAGAACAATGCCCTTGCCTCTTTCTGCTATCAATTGATCTAAAAGCTTCATGTCCTGACAGATCAATCTAACATCATCCCCTTCAAAACTCGCATCAACACTCACAACAACAGATTTTCCAACCTCTAAAATCTCGCGTGTCTGCATCAACATTTCTGAAAACATGGTAATTTCATAAACGCCAGTCGCATCCGATAGTTGGATAAAAGCAAAGCGCGACCCTTTCTTAGAGGTACGAATTTGCTTTTGTGTGATAATCCCTGCCAGATGAAAACGAGTTGATCCCGTTGTTCCAGCTTTTTCTAATAATGTAACATAAGATATGACACGTTCTTTTGCAAGAAAACTTGCATAATTTTCAAGAGGGTGGGCGGAGAGATAGAAACCAACAGCTTCAAACTCATGTCGTAGCTCAGTTAAATTATCCCACTTTGCCGTTGCAACAAGCTGCTGACTTGATTGTGTTGAAATCTCATCACCAAAGAGACCATGCTGACCAGTTGATCTATCATTCGCAGCTGTTGACGCCATTCTGATGAGACGTTCAATATTCTCATATAGAGTGCTTCTTTCAATTCCAAAGCAATCAAGAGCACCTGCACAAATTAAATGTTCTAGATTTCTTTTATTGATAACCTTTGTATCAAAACGCTCAACAAATTCAAACACATCTTTAAATGGCCCCTTCTCTGCACGATCCGTTACCAAAACCTGCATTGCACTGACACCCACACTTTTGATGGCACCAAGCGCATAGCGAATTCCATAATGATCATCAATCTTCTCAACAGCAAAAGTCGGCAGAGATTTTTGAACATCTGGCATGAAAAGAGGAACATTTAAGCGCTGCAATTCCTGACGAAACAGTGAGAGCTTATCTGTATTATTCAGATCGAAAGTCATCAAAGCTGCCATAAATTCAACAGGGTAATTTGCCTTCATATAGGCTGTTTGGTAAGCAATTAAAGCATAGGCTGCCGCATGGGATTTATTGAATCCATAGCCTGCAAATTTTGCAACTTGATCAAAAATCAAACCGGCTTGCTCGGCTGGCACATTGTTCTGTACAGATCCATCGACAAAACTTTTGCGCTGCGCATCCATCTCTTCTTTAATTTTTTTACCCATCGCGCGTCTAAGCAAATCAGCGGCACCAAGAGAATAGCCAGCCAAAATTCTGGCAATCTCCATCACTTGCTCTTGGTAGATCATAATGCCGAATGTTTCTTTCAGAACTGGCTCTAACGAAGGATGCAAATAGTCTGGTTCTTCCTTGCCATTTTTAACGGCAATATATTTAGGAATATTATCCATCGGACCAGGGCGATAAAGAGCAACAAGCGCGATGATCTCTTCAAACCGAACAGGCTTTAGCTTTTTCAGCACATCTCTCATGCCTGACGATTCCAGCTGGAACACGCCTGTTGCATCTCCCCGCGATAAAAGCTGAAAAGTCTTCACATCATCAAGCGGTATTGTTAGGAGATCCAAATCGATATCCCGCAGCTTTAAAAGTCTCACTGCTTCATTTAAAACAGAAAGCGTTTTGAGGCCCAAAAAGTCAAACTTCACAAGCCCTGCTTGCTCAACATATTTCATATTGAACTGCGTAACAGGCATATCTGACTTTGGATCACGGTACAAGGGCACAAGCTCATTGAGAGGCCTATCCCCAATCACAACACCAGCTGCGTGCGTTGATGCATGACGATAGAGCCCTTCAAGCGCAATCGCCGTATCAACAAGATTTTTAACCGTTTCATCAGCAACAATCTCATTCCTGAGCTGAGGCTCCATCTCAACAGCTTCTTCGAGCGTTACTGGATTGGCTGGATTATTTGGAACAAGCTTACAAATACGATCAACTTGCCCATAAGGAATTTGCAAAACACGCCCCACATCTCGCAAGGCTGCTCTGGCTTGCAGCGTTCCGAATGTAATAATTTGTGCAACGCGATCACGACCATATCTTTGCTGAACATAAGTGATCACTTCATCACGACGCTCCTGACAAAAGTCGATATCAAAGTCAGGCATGCTGACCCTTTCAGGGTTCAAGAATCTCTCGAACAGAAGACCAAAGCGCAAAGGATCAAGATCGGTAATGGTCAAAGCCCAAGCGACAACAGAACCAGCTCCTGACCCCCTACCAGGCCCTACAGGAATGCCTTGAGATTTTGTCCATTTGATAAAGTCCGAGACGATCAAAAAGTATCCTGGGAATTGCATCTGAGCAATGACATCAAGCTCAAATTGCAGTCTTTTCATATAATCTTCAGCAGTAAAGCCCGGAGCGAGCCCATTCACCTCAAGTCTTTTGGCAAGACCTTCTTCAGATTGCCGCTTCAGCTCATCAGCTTCTGATATACCCCCTTCTGTTGGATACTTAGGCAAAAGAGGATTAATTCCTTTGAGCAGAAAAGAACAACGTCTTGCGATCAAAACAGAATTTTCAAGCGCTTCTGGCAAATCTTCAAAAAGAGAGGCCATATCCGCTTCTGTTTTTAAATAATGATCCTGTGTGATACGCCGACGATCTGATTGTGAAACGTACTTCCCTTGTGAGATACAAAGAAAGGCATCGTGCGGTTCATACATATCAGCTTTGGGAAAGTAATTATGATTCGTTGCAACAATCGGAATATGATGATCATAAGCCATTTTCAGAAAAAAAGGTTCAGTATCTTCTTCTGAGGCAAGACCATGACGAGAGATCTCAATATAGAGCCTGTCTGTGAATAATTCTTTCATCCACAGTAATGCTTCAAGAGCTTTGTCTTTCTGGTTTGCAAGTAAATATTGCCCAACCAACCCATCTACACCAGCTGTCAAAGCAATCAGGCCTTCTGCAAATGGCTTTAAAGCCGAGAGTGTCATTAAAGGCGCCTCTGCTGGATCAGCCTCTAAATAAGCAGCTGACACAATCTGCAACAGATTCATATAGCCTTGTTTATTTTGAGCGAGAAGCACAATCTCTCCGCGCATTTTAGAGCCGCTCGAATTTATATCGAGATCATCCAAAACATGCAGCGTCACACCTATAATCGGCTGCACACCATCACCAGCAGCTTTAAGAGAAAACTCTAGAGCGCCAAACATATTATTTCTATCCGTGAGCGCAATGGCAGGCATCTTATTTGCTTTTGCAAAGGCGGTTAACTGCGAAACTTTAATCGCTCCTTCTGACAAAGAATAGACAGAATAATTCCGCAAATGGATAAAGGTAGGGATATAAAGTGATTCAGCAGACATAGGGAGAATTCTTCTTCAGTTATTTAAGCATGCCCAGATCTTACTCAATACCGTTACAAAATTCAACAAAACTTCTCTATTAATGAAGTTTCTCTTGTCTTTAACTATAAAATTTTGTTAGTCTTAGCTAGGTTCAAAGCACTCATTTTATCCGAGGATTGGTCATGTTCATTTTATCCAAACAATCAAAATCTCAACTGATAGCTCTGCTATTCTGTTCCGTTGCAAGCATCTGCTTCTCATCAAATTTACGTGCTGAAGAAGCTGATTTAGAAGCTGTTCAGCAGAGAATGTCAAGTATGGAACAAGAAATTATCTTCCTCAAAAAAGAATCTGAACGACAAGTTCAGATGATTCGCGCAAATGCAAATAACACAAAAACAGCTCCTCAACGTGTTTCGACCGGATCCTCAAGTAAAGATTCTGGGTTTGAAGGCTCTATTGCAACTGATTTTGAAGTTAGACTCTCAGCCCTGCAACAAGAAGTTCAAAAAATGACAGGTATTTTTGAAGAGAGCAACTATCGCGCACAACAGGTACAAGAAAAAGTAGAAAGAGCTAATTCTGACATTGACTATCGCCTTTCTCAAATTGAGATGCGCATCGAACAACTAGAACGCTTTCAAGTTCAAAAAACAAATGAGGTTATTAATCAGCCTGCTGAGACCAAACAACAAGATGCAGCTCCTAAAACAACTGAAGAACCTAAAAAACCAACTGTAAAAGAGCCTGAAACACTTGGTGAAAAAACAACAACACAAAAACCAGCAACACCCCCAGCTCAAGGCCCGACACCAACAAACAAACAAAATCTTGAAAATACCAGCGGTATCAAAGTACAAGATATGAGCGAGCCTGATCCAGCTCTTGCGGCAAAAGCACCTGCAGCTACATCTAAGGCTACAACACCACGTGAAGTCTATGAAGCGGCTTTTGCCTTGCTCAGAAAACCAGATTATGATGCTGCAGAAAAAGAATTCAAAGCCTTTTTAGCGAAGTATCCTCAAGATCCACTTGCAGCAAATGCTCATTACTGGCTTTCAGAAACTTACTATGCGCGTAAAAAATATGATGAAGCCGTTGTCGCTTTTGCTGATGGCTATAAAAAATATCCAGCTCATACAAAGGCCGTTGATAATTTGTTTAAACTCGGCATGTCTTTTTCTGCATTGAAAAAATCAGAAGAAGCTTGCGTTACCTTTGCTCAGTTTCATAAAAAATTTCCAAAGGCCCCTTCTTCAATTATGAAGCGCGTGGAAACAGAAGAAACAAAGTTGTCCTGCAAAGGTGCCGCGGCTAAAAAGCCATGATGTTGTCATGCATCATTTTCATTTCTTCAACCAATCTATCTCACTAGAGCAAATCACGAATCGCCTGCAACATCACTTCGCTGGGAAGATGGATCAGATTATAGATTTGAATGAAACTTTCTATCAAAGAGCGTCCATCTCTCATATTGCTCTTGCTGTGTCTGGCGGATCTGATAGCATGGCCCTACTTTCTCTTGCCTCTTCTTATGTCAAAAATAAATCGCTCAAGCTAACTGTTTTAACAGTTGATCACAGGCTCAGACCTGAGGCTGCTGCAGAGGCACAATTCGTCAAAGACTATTGCACCAAGCTCAAAATCAATCATGATACATTGACTCTCGATGAATTTGAAAAACATCCACCTGTCAAAGCAATCCAGGAAAAGGCTCGAGACGCGCGGTATGAAAAACTCGAGCGAAAATGCGCACAGATTCATGCCTCGCTTTTGCTCTTAGGACAGCATTTTGATGATCAACTCGAAACCTTTATCATGCGGGAAAAACGTAAAAGCGATCTTTATGGACTCGCCGTCATGCCATTGATGCGTGCAACCCGAGATATTTTAATTGCACGTCCTATGCTTGATGTGAGTAAAAATCAAATTCTGCAATATTGTGATTCAATGAGCATTCCTTACATCACAGACCCCTCTAACGAAAATCTAACTTTTGAACGTATTCGTATTCGAAAAACCCTCTCAAAAGAATGGCTTTCACAGAAAAATCGAATTGTACCAATGATGAAGCAAGCAATTTCCGTGCGAGAAAAGATGGATAAGAGCCTTTTTAACTTTATTGATCAACATGTTAGCATCTCACAATACCCTTGTTTAAAAGTCTCAATCAGCGCTTTTTTGGATCTGGAGCCTGACATAGCAATGAGACTACTCCCAAAACTAACTGAAATGATTCAGGGTCGTTTTTCTTTTTTTAAAAAAATAAAAAAAGAAAATTTCTACAATAAACTCAAAGAAATATCTGCAAAAGGATCCGGTTTTATCGTTTTTGGAGGATGTGAATTTGCAATTGCCCCTTTAAAAAAAGAAGGGAATGCATTATATATTTACAGTGAGGCTGGAACCCCTGACTCACAGATGGCACATGCTCAAGATGGTCGATCTTATGAAATAATCAAAGGATCATCAATCTTAACAAGAGCTTGGATGAATAAGACCATTTGTGAGTCAGCTTTAAAAGCTTTACCAGCCTATGTGTCTATCTCACGATTTCGTAAAGGCCTTTCTGTTGTGATAGATCAAGGCGACGTGATAGGCATTCCGGAGCTGTTTTTATGGCGAAGCAAGAACGGACTTTTGGATCATTGTCAAAACCCGCCTATAAAATTTGCTTTTTCACCTGAAAAGGTGCTATTGAAAATGAAGTTTATGGATCTTTAGGATCTTTCTTATATCATATCAATACTTGTGCTATGAGAATCAAAACGAGAAAGAGGTGTTACTGTGAATAATATGGGACGGAATTTTATTTTATGGTTGATTATTGGTGTTATCATTCTCACCTTATTTAACCTGTTTCAAACATCATCTACACAACCAGGACAAACATCTCTTATTTATAGTGACTTTATCTCACAAGTTCAAAATGGTCAAATTTCTGATGTCACGATTAAAGGCGGTACTGTTACAGGTCACTTTAACGATAGTAAACCCTTCATCACAGTCTTACCACACAATGTGGATATTACAGACAAATTGATGAGCAATAATGTCAAAATTTCTGTCAAAGAAGATGATAGTAACTCACCGACCTTTTTATCCTTTATTCTAACCTCTCTTCCAATGCTGTTATTGATTGGCGTATGGATTTTCTTTATGCGTCAAATGCAAGGTGGTGGCGGAAAAGCGATGGGATTCGGAAAATCACGTGCAAAATTACTCACAGAAAAGACAGGCAAAGTGACATTTGAGGATGTAGCCGGTGTTGATGAAGCCAAAACAGAACTCGAGGAAGTTGTTGAGTTCTTGAAGGATCCACAAAAGTTTCAACGCCTTGGCGGTAAAATCCCTAAAGGCGTTCTATTAGTAGGACCTCCAGGTACAGGTAAAACGCTCATTGCAAGAGCTGTTGCTGGCGAAGCGAATGTTCCTTTCTTTACAATTTCAGGATCTGACTTTGTTGAAATGTTCGTGGGTGTTGGTGCAAGCCGTGTACGTGATATGTTTGAACAAGGGAAGAAGAATGCGCCTTGCATTATTTTCATCGATGAGATTGATGCTGTTGGTCGTCATCGCGGTGCAGGTCTTGGTGGTGGTAATGATGAAAGAGAACAAACGCTCAACCAACTCCTTGTTGAAATGGATGGCTTTGAAGCCAATGAAGGCGTTATCCTTATTGCAGCGACCAACCGTCCTGATGTTCTTGACCCCGCTCTTTTAAGACCAGGTCGTTTTGATCGTCAAGTTGTTGTCCCAAATCCCGATGTGTTAGGACGTGAAAAAATTCTCCGCGTTCACATGCGTAAAATTCCTTTGAGTGACAATGTCGATCCGCGCATTATTGCTCGCGGAACGCCAGGTTTTTCTGGTGCTGATTTGATGAACCTTGTCAATGAAGCAGCTCTCCTTGCTGCACGTGGCGGAAAAAAATATGTCGATATGGATGATCTTGAATCAGCAAAAGACAAAGTGATGATGGGCGCTGAAAGACGCTCCATGGTCATGACAGAACAAGAAAAAAAGCTCACAGCTTATCATGAAGCAGGCCATGCACTTGTAAGCCTTTACAAAACGCACTCCGACCCAATTCACAAGGCAACCATTATTCCACGTGGCAGAGCTTTAGGAATGGTGATGCGCTTGCCTGAAGATCGTGTTTCAATGTCTCGTGCTAAATTGATGGCTGACCTGGCTGTTGCCATGGGCGGCCGTATCGCTGAAGAAGTCATCTTTGGTGAAGATATGATTACAACCGGTGCTTCTTCTGACATTCAGCAAGCAACAAACATTGCCAAACACATGGTCACTGAGTGGGGTATGAGCGACAAAATGGGGATGATCAAATATGGCGATAACTCTCAGGAAGTTTTCCTTGGCCATTCTGTCACCCAAACAAAAAGTATTTCTGATAAAACAGCTGAATTGGTTGATGGAGAAGTCCGTAGAATTGTTGATGAATCATATATTGATGCCAAAACAATCATTACCAAACACATTGATCAACTGCATGAAATTGCTTTAGCGCTGATTGAATATGAAACGCTCACAGGTGATGAGATCAGAGATTTGATGGCAGGAAACGGTATAACCAGAACAGATCTAAAGGTGCCGGAATATAAAAAACTAGATACAAAATCAAAATCCTCTGTACCAACCAGTGAGCTTCCCAAATCACCGCCAAAGGCTAGAAAACCCAAAGCGTTAAAAGAGAGCGAAGCAACTGTTTTTGATGCAAAACCATCGTAATTATGCTATCTTAGGCCTATTGAAACAAAACAGTCATTGCGAGGAGCAACTTGCTGCGACAAAGCAATCTCTTGTAGAATACAAAAGATCACCACGTCGAGTTGATGACTCTCCTCGTGATGACGATATGAGATAAATTAGGATTTGCACAGAATGAATGCACATAAAAGAAAACTTTTTGGCACAGATGGTATCAGAGGCGTTGCGAATAAATTCCCGATGACAGTTGATCTTGTCACCAAATTTGCAATGGCAACAGCGCTGGAATTCCGTAGAGGCAATTATCGACACTCCGTTGTTATCGGAAAAGATACAAGACTCTCAGGCTATATGTTAGAGCCTGCTCTCACCGCTGGTTTTATCGCCATGGGACTTAATGTCTATATGGTTGGCCCAATGCCAACACCAGCTGTTGCAATGCTCACCCGCAGTCTAAAGGCTGATTTTGGCGTTATGATTTCTGCCTCGCACAATCCATTTTGCGATAATGGTTTAAAACTATTTGGTCCAGATGGATATAAGCTCTCTGATGAGATGGAAATCAAGATTGAAAAAATGATTGATCAAGATCTTGCGCCTCATTACGTTGATTCAGAGCACTTAGGACGCGCTGAACGTCTTGAAGATGCACCAGGGCGCTACATTGAATTTGCAAAAAGAAGCTTTCCAAAAGACATCCGTCTTGATGGCCTTAAAGTTGTGATTGACTGTGCCAATGGCGCAGCTTACAAAGTGGCTCCAAAAATTCTTTGGGAACTCGGCGCTGAAATTATTCCGATCTCCATTACACCGAACGGCAAAAACATCAACGACAAGTGCGGTGCAACACACTCAAGCCTTCTAGCTGAGACAGTGCTCGCATCCGGTGCTGATATCGGAATTGCTCTTGACGGCGATGCTGATCGGCTCATTGTTTGTGATGAAAAAGGAAAAATCGTTGATGGCGATCAAATCATGGCCCTCATCTCAAAAAGCTGGCTTGATAGTGGCCGCCTTAAAGGAAACGGCCTTGTTGCAACGATCATGTCAAACCTAGGTCTCGAGCGCTTTATGCAGAGCCACAAAATGGAACTCAAAAGAACAGCTGTTGGCGATCGCTATGTCATCGAAGAAATGAGAAAGACCGGCTTCAATCTTGGTGGAGAGCAATCTGGACACATCATTATGGCTGATTCTTCAACCACAGGTGATGGTATTATGGCTGCATTACAAGTTCTGGCTGCTGTTCAAATAGCTGGAAAACCCGTGAGTGAAGTTTGCGCACTGTTTGACCCTGTCCCGCAATTGCTCAAAAATGTGCACCTAGGGAAACTGCCTGCTTCTGTTGATATTTTAAAAGTAGACTCTGTCGTAAAATTACTGAAAGAAGGCGAGGAACAACTCGGTTCAAAAGGGCGTCTGGTGGTTCGCAAATCAGGCACAGAACCTCTCATTCGTCTCATGGCAGAATGCGAAGATGAAGGGCTGATGATGCGTGTTCTGACATCACTCACAAGCTCTATCGAACAAGAAGTACGTAATCATATTTGAGTGCCGTTTTTTTTAAACAACCATATAAACAAATAGCAAGAACCGTCACTCAGAGGGCTCCTTCAAGAGCCCGTGGAGTCTCTGCAATCTCATAACAATTTTTATTTTGATGAGATTCCACGTCGCCTTACGGCGACTCTGAATGATGGTATGGACGCCTATGATAAAATTAGATTTATCAACGGCTTCACTTAATAGTAAACTATGAAGGAGCCACAAAAATGAACCAAACAGGCTCATCATTCATAAAAAAAGGAA
>JAGPBS010000028.1:0-23785 GCA_018063245.1 Alphaproteobacteria bacterium
ATCTCAGCGATTGCTTTGCTTTAGAGATTTCCTGAAATCTGCGATTGTCCAGAAGACAGTTCATTAAGCGTGTGCTTGTAGACTCTAAGTTTTGCATTTTAAACCGTCATTCAGAGCCACCTCCATAAGAGGTGGCGTGGAATCTCTGCATAATATCAACGTATTTGTTTATTACGAGGAGACTCCACGCCCTCCTAAGGGAGGGCTCTGAGTGACGGTGTTAATTGTCCTGAACTTGTTTCAGGGACTCTCTTTGTTATACTTTTCTACTCCTTTGTCACACCGGCGTCTTGTCGCGCCGAAGCCTTTATAGCGTCGAAGCGTAGCGAAGACGGATGGCGTAGGAGGAAGGCAGGTGTTACAAAAGGGTTGCAATGCACATCAAAAAAGCTCTCATCTGAGAGCTTTTTTGCCGTATCAACAAATCTCTAGACTCTTAACGTTTCTTTCTTAGCATGGCAAGGCCAAAGAGTGAGAAGCCCAAAAGCCCGATGATACTTGGCTCAGGCGTTGGAGTCACAATCCAGAGCATGCCTATAGAAGCAACTGGATCATCATCTACAGAAACGTTTGCTGGTAGTGGGTTATCAGATAAAATATATGAAGGTGCACCAAAAGTATAAGAAAAATCAAACGCTCTACCTACATATTCGCCAGGACCTGAGAGCCTAGCTGAGCAATTGAAGCCAGGGCATAAATTGGTAACTATTGCAGTTGGAAAACCAAGGGCCGTTAAAAAGATTTCAAGCTCTGCAGTTGAAACAATGCTATTTGCATTTGTATCAGCTGATGTTCTGATATCAGCCCAAGTTGCAACAGTGCCCCCCAAACCACTCAGAACAGTTAGTTGCTGAGCTTTCGTTAGGTTCAAAAGTCCCGCGAAGGGATCTCCCCAGGTAATTCCATTTATTGTAACGACTGCTTGCGCAGTTTGTCCACCAAGACCAATCATGGCAAGTGTCATTAAATTGGTGCTAATTTTTTGACTATGTGTTTCATCTGAATCTCCGTTGATTAACTTCATGCAAAGAGAGTTTATCGTTCTCTCCCATAAACATTTGCATAAAGCATGCCACGAGGAAAAGCTATTAAAAACATATAGTTAATTGAAGCTTTGAATGTTGTTTGTTAAAAAAAACACAGAATTTGTAAGAGAAATTGACAAAATGGCAAAGTTATTGAAGAGCTTTAAAATCGCAATAGATGGGCACATGGTCAGAGGGGCGCTCTTCGGCGCGTTTCTCTTTGTCAATCGCGCAAGAGATCAGGTGTTCAGCCATTAAAGGCGAGAGAATAAAGTGATCGATCCGAATGCCAGCATCCTTTTGCCAAGCGCCCGCTTGATAGTCCCAGAAAGTATAGGCGTGTTTTTGATTGGGGTAGAAAGCCCGGAAAGCATCTGTTGTGCCCATAAATTGAATCTCGCGATACAGATCACGGACCTCTGTTTGGTAGAGCGCATCATTCACCCATAGCTTTGGATCAGAGCAATCCTGCGGTTCAGGGATAATGTTGAAATCACCAGCAATGACAAAGGGCTTGTTTTCTTGGAGCAGAATTTTGATATAGTCTCTTAAGGCACTTAGCCAGCTGAGTTTGTATGTGTATTTTTCTGTACCCATTGGATTGCCATTGGGTGCATAAAGACACAGGATATGCGTGTTGTTGTAAAATACTTCAAGATAGCGTGCTTGTTCATCATGCTCCATTCCAGGAAGAGTTGTTCGCAAGAGCTGGGGAGGCGGGAGTTCTGCATTTTTAACCAGAATCGCAACGCCATTATAAGACTTTTGGCCTTTGACAAAAGCCTCATAACCTAATGTCTGGATGGGTATCAGCGGAAAATTCTCATCAAGCGTTTTCAGCTCTTGAAGAAGGATCACATCTGGATTGAAGGTCTTAAGCCATGCTTCAAGGTGAGGCAGGCGTGCTTGAATCGAATTGACGTTCCAGCTGGCAATTCTCAATTAGTTATTCGCGTATTTTGTACGCAACTCCTGCAGAAGGCCATCGATGCCCTTGTTTTTTTGCTGAATGATGGAGTTGAATTCAGAGCGATGTGTAAGGCTCATGCTCACGCCTTCAACGAGCATATCAATGATTTTACATGATGAGTCTTTTTGACGCACGCGCCATTCTAGATTGACAGGCGGTGAGCCATCAGTCTTTTGAATTTTACCATAAACGATGCTATCTGTATCGCTCACAACTTTAGAATTATCAACAATGAGACTTTCACCAGAGTAATTTTGGAAACGAACCTGATACATATCGAGAAGCATTTCTTCAAAAAGACGGTTATATTCTGCTCTTTGTGTTTCATTGGCTTGATTCCAATTACGACCAAGAACAAAGCGAGCAATGTACTTCACATCAAAGGCTGTATGCAAAATGCCTCTAAATCGCTCAGCAGATTGCTCAGCTGTAACTGATTTATTTGTAATGATATTGATCACTTTTGCGCCAATATCTTTGACAAAAAGATCAGGTGAGCCATATTGTCCACAGGTTTGACCGCTATTTGCTAAAGCTGGAGTACTGAGTGAGGCCGATCCTATTGCAATGGCGCCGAGTAGCGCTGCAGTTGTCAGCTTTATAGTAATATGATGTCTCTGTTTCTTTAATAGCATGGTTGGTCTTTCATCTAGAGGGTAAAATACAATTTAGTTTTCTATTTTACTCAGGATAGTCAGGATAATCAATATTTGTTTTTTCGCCACCATTGCTATTCTTGTTGATAAGAGCTTCTCTGCGTTGAAGATACATGCTGCGGAGGCTTGCATAATAATCAAGAGAATTTTTCTCAAGATCATCTGTGACAGGGAGGAATTCAGCTCTTGTATCTAAGATTGTTAAGCCAAGACGTGTGTAATTGATCCATTCTTTGTCATCATGCGTTGCATAGATTGTAAGCGGATCTGAGAAAGTGTCCGCCGCAAGGCCAACGCCATCACGTACAGTAGATGGACCAAGAATCGGGAGCATTAAGTATGGACCAGGTCCAACGCCCCAAACACCAAGAGTTTGTCCGAAGTCAGCTGTTTCATATTTCATATCAACTGAATCAAAGCGGCCAGCAACATCAATTAATCCACCAATCCCGATTGTTGAGTTCACAAGAAAGCGGCCCAGGGTTTTCACAGATTTGAGAGGCTCGCCCTGTAGGAGTTGATTAGCCATGATTGTAGGGGTTCTTAAATTGCGTAAAAAGTTACGAACGCCATCTTGCGCTTGTTGAGGTGTATAGTCAACATAGGCTCTGGCAATTGGTTTTAAAGCGATTGTGTCAACAAAACGGTTGAAATGAAGGATAGGCCTATTGATTGGCTCAAGCGGATCAGAATTTGAGGCAGAATCTTCTGACGCATTTGTTGAATCAGAGCCTGACATGTTTTGATGACCACATGCTGAGAGCATGAGCAATAAAGCAAGAGAAGAAGTTGTGAGAAGCGTTTTTTTATTTTTATATGCCATGATAGATATCCTTCAAAGTCGATGTTCAGAGAATATATAGTTTGTGAAAAAGTTTAAAGTGTAATCATTAAGAAAGTACTTAAATAATCAATAATCAATTTCAAATAAAAGCCTCGTGCAAGAGGTGGTGCGGGGATGACAAGAGGTGGCACGAGGATGACAAAGAGGCTTGCATTGACTATGGTTTGAGATCTATGTCTCAATCCTCATCATAAGATTCAATATAATCATGAAGATTTCCATTTGCATCAGAGAGACTCCATTTGTTTGGCTCTTCACCATTTTGCTTTGCATAGCTCTCATGGATCGGAATCTTGCCCGCTCCATTAGGAATATCTAAACAATAGTGAGGTCTTGCCATGCCTGAGAGTTTTTTGAGAAGTTCTTTATAAATTGCCTGACCTTTGCGGATAGGCAGCCTGAAATGCTTTGTTCCATTCGCTAAATCAGGATGATGCAGGTAATAAGGTTTAATACGATTTTGGACCAGATGTCTGAAAAGCATATCGAGCGTTTCAACTTTGTCGTTTATTCCTTTCAGGAGCACAGTTTGGCTCACCATCGGGATTCCTGCATCAATAATGCTTGCGATTGCTTTTTCACCATCGGGTGTGAATTCATTGACATGGTTACTGTGCAAAGAGATCCAAATAGTTTTTTTGCAAGATTTCAAAGCTGAAATCATGTCATCATTGATGAGATCAGGAGAAACAAGAGGAATACGTGTATGAAAACGAATGACTTTTACATGGTCAATCATTCCAAGCACAGAGAGTATTTCAGCCAGTTTGCGGGGAGATAGCAGTAAAGGATCGCCCCCGGTAAAGATGACTTCCCAAATCTCTGGATGTGTTTGAAGATAGGCATATATTTTTTGTAGATCGTCTGCGTTCAGGGCTTCTTTATTGCGGCCAACTTGCTCTCTGCGAAAACAAAAACGGCAATAAACAGCACAACTATGAATGGGTTTGATCAGAATTCTATCGGGATATCGATGGACAAGACCCTTCATTGGTGAATAGGAAGTGTCAGAGATAGGATCGTCTTTTTCATTCTGAGCGAGATTCAGTTCTTCTTTTCGGGGTATGAATTGAGCTCGAATTGGATCGTTTGTATTTTCTAAGTTAATCACATCAGCCATGGATTCTGTAATTGATACAGAATATTTTTCAGCAACTGCGGTGAGGTGATTTGCATCATCGGCGGAAAGCAAATGCCGCTGGACAAGTTTTGGTAAAGCTGTTAAAGATTTTGACATAGGCAAATTCAAAACTCTATGATTTATTAATAAAAAATGAGTATAGGTCAAATGACCAAAAATTGCAAAATGTTAATTTATCTTGCGTAGATAACGATGTTGTGTATAATTATTTGAGCTTAAATAATTATTGTTTAAGCGATTTAAAAAGGAGATATAAATGGCTTTAATTCAATTAAATTGGCAAGCAAACCCAAGAGCAACTGTTGCAAAGCAAGGACAGTTTACATTTGAAGGGAAAACGTATCATGTAGAAAGAAAATCAAATCAACTCGTAACCATTTCAAATCGTGTTAACGAAAGCGCTGTTCAACTCAATGGTGATCGCGTTCAAATGGCCTTCATGAGTGGCGGTATGATTTCTATGACTACTAAAAATTTCAATGGTGAAGGTCCTCTATCTCTATATGCATGTCATGTGAGTAAATTGGCAAATGAAGGTGTTGCAAATTTTTTAGGATGCGATGAAGCTTCTGCTCAAACACTTGTAGCTGACATCACAAATTAAGTTTATTGATATTCGCTTATCACTTTTAAAAGCCATTTCTTATGAAATGGCTTTTTCTGCACATGTCTCTTGCATTTTATTTAAAAAAATGTATACTGTGTTCATATTTTTTAGTCTAAGGAGTTTTTTATGTCAATTCATTTTTTAATCCCGGGTTCTAAGGATCCCGCTCATCCAGCAAATTCTAATAATATTGTTGTTGAATCACAGGATGGTTCTCTGGAGGCACTTCCAAAAGCACCACATAGAATTCAAATCTCGCCAGAGAGTCTTGCTCTGTTCAATCGGAAAGTGGGAGAAAAAATTGAAGAATCTATTACGAAGCAGGTAAGTCCTGCAGCAAATATAGAGGGGGCTGATTTTAGACAGATCGCTTTTGATAGTTTGGTTGATCTGGTGTCTGAAGGTTCAGTAGCTTCAAGTACCAAGGATCAAATGACGGGCGGTGATTCGGATTATTTCATGGGTACTGTTAAAGACAAGCAAGGCAATTATAAAGAGGCTTATGAGTATTTTTTACGATCCGCGAATCGTGGACATGTTGATGCAAGATATACAATTGCACTCTATTATTACAATGGAGACCTTGGCTATTTTGATTATAGAAAATGTTACGATATCTTAAAAGACTTTGTTGATGTCGATCATGCGGCTGCGCTTTATTTATTGTCTCAGTTTTACCATCAAGGATTAGGAGGATGTCCACAAGATCTTGAAAAAGCATTCGTTTTTGCAAAGAGAAGTGCTGCTCTTGGAAGTGTCGATGGTAAGGTAATGCTTGCGAGCTGTTATCATAAAGGCATAGGTCTGAAGCCAGACCATGAAATCGCTTTTCAGTTATTCAACGAGTTATATGAAGAGAATCATCAAAGCGGTGTTATGTTCTATTGTTTAGCGATGTATTATCTAGGAAGCTATGGCATTGAGAAAAAAAATGCAGCAAAGGCATTTGAACTCTTCAAAAAAGCGGCAGATCTTAATTATATGGAAGCTTGTTTCCCACTGGGTGTCATGTATTTTGAAGGTGTGGATACACAGCAGGATTATAAAAAAGCAGTTTTAAATTTCCAAAAGGCGGCGTCAATTAATCATCCACATGGACACATGTACCTTGCGCACTGTCTTTATTTTGGATTAGGCATTTCTGTTGATCAAGAAAAAGCGCGCGCAATTATGCGTCTTTACCCACCTACAATCTATACGGATAGTTATTATCATCTGGGTTGTTTTGCCAAAGCAGAAGAAGAGCATCATGCCGCATTTATTCATTTTGAAAATGCATTAAAGGCTAATGATCAAAGAGCTTATGGTCCGCTTGGTGTTTGTTATTTTTTAGGACAAGGAACAGCCGTTGATTATAAAAAAGCGTTTTCTTTTCTGAGAAAAGTGATTTTTTTCACCCCAGAATCTTTCCGATATGAATCGCTTTGTTATTCTGAAGGAAAAGGGACGGCTCTGAATTATAAAGATGCAGCCGTTGCTTTAGAAAGATCTGCCACAATGTGGCCTGATGCCGAAACACATCATGCATTGGCACTTTTATATATAAAAATACCATCTGCTGCTTTATCGTCTGTTGATTGTGAAAAAATTATTTTGCACTTTTCTCGTTTTATAGAGTTGATTCAAGATCAAGAAGACACAAGAATTCCAGCAGCCTATCACTTTTTGGCTAGCTATAAGCGCATTCAATTTAGAACATTTAATCAGTCAATTGATATTTTAAATGACTCGGTTCGCCTTGCACGCACAACGATCGATCGTGGTTTTCAGAATCCGCTTTTCCAAGATCCTGCTTTTTTAAAGTATTATTATGCAGCCTTTCAATCTCATTTAAGAGAAGAGTTGTCAGCTTCTATCAGTGAGCGTGAAAGAAATTTTATTGAATTATCAACGGCTGATTTTGTTCAAGTGCTGAGGTACGATATCTATATGCAAAAGTCATATTTTGATCATTATATTGCACATCCTGAAGAAGATGATGATAAGCATCGATATAAGCATCTACTGCAAATTCATACTTTTTTATACGAAGATTTGGATAGGGAATGGGGCTTGCTTCGGAGAGATCAACTTCGTCGGCTCTCAAAATTGAATGCAAAGTTAGCAAGCTTTTTGGTTGGACATGTTAGTAAAAGCTTTTATTCAGGAGACCTTGAGGCTTTTAAAGCAACAGAATCTGCAACTAAAGAAGAGATTGCTGATTCATTTATGCCTATCATGCCAAAGAAAAAAGCAAAGGCAGTTGCAAAGCCAAAGGGCGCTCAGAAGAAAAACGCTCCTAAAACAGTGCCTGCACCTCTGCAAAATGAAGCTGCGCTCAAGGCTATACCGAAGCCTGCAAATCAAAATAGACCACCAGCTGGCCTTCCTGAAATTAAAACGGTTTCGCTGCCAAAAGTAAATGCGGCTCCAGTTGTAACAGTCGAAAGCGCCGAGGTAAAGCGCGTTCAAAAAATATTCTCAATCGCTCAGAATTTTAAAGCAGCTCAAGAGGCTGTTGTTGCTTATTATTCAAAAGATGTGAGTTCAAGCTTACGCAAATCGATAGAGGCTGTGTTTGATAAGCAATCTTTATCACAGGAAAAAGTGATTGCCTTGATGGAGCATCTTGCTGACAAAGAGCAAGGTTCTTGTGTTAAAAATGCAAATGGTGGCGCTCGTTTGATTGTGGGCGAACTTTCAGTTGGTTGCCATGCTTTCCATGGTCCGGGTGATAAAAATCATTTGGGTTTTATTGCGGAGCTCAGAAAACTGATGGTCGCTTTGTATCAGAAAAAACAAGACGCTGTTGCGTAACTCCCTACGTCTCAACAATAAACGTGACCTTCGGGTAGCGTTCTTGGCATGACTCAAAATCTTCAGGGGCGAAGTCTTTCGGCAATATCACTCTCTCCAAATTAGGCGCTGATTTTACAAGTGCATCCATGTGATGTTTGAGGTGTAAGACGAAGCTCCGCTTTTTGTCATTAGGGTTATGGCTATTATTGCTGCCCAAATTTATCTCTTTGAGAAGGGGTAAATGTCCATAAACCTCAGGAATTCTGGCGCGTGGATTTTCAGGCATATATGGAGAGAAATTCACAAAACTGAGCGTGAGCGCCTCAAGGTTTGGGAATTTTGCCATATAATTTGTGAGGTCTGTAGGCAGTATAGACATATTCAAATAGCTGAATTTTTTCATGTTCGGGTAGGTCTTGTTTTGAATAAAGATTTTTTGTGTATCTAATCTATAACTCGATATTGTAAAGTCGGTGAGGTTTGGCATGGTGTTCATCAACATGCCAACATTTTCATCCGTAAAGTCTGAGTTTGGCGCAAATGCGATATCAATTTGAGTGATGCTCTTTTTTTCAGTTGGTGAGAGTTTTTGGATGATTTTTAGCTTATTTAAAAAGTGCTGAGTTGGATCAATGAGTGTTTCACGCACATTATTCATTTTTTGATCTTGTCGTCTGGCAAGTATTTCAGGTGTCATCGCCCGAGCATAGATTTTTGTTTTCGCCAAAGTGGCAAAATCTTTCATGCCTTCCAGAACCTCAAGCATGATTTCTTCTGTTGAGAGTAAGTCAAGATAATTTGGATCCCATAGGAGTGTTGGCGCGAAGCCATGGCGAATGAGTTCTCTGTTTAAAAGGCATGTGCAAATGGTTCTGCAATTGCCATCTTGGAAAGGATGGTTAATCTCAGCAATATGAATAAATTGCACGATTGTTTTAAGGCGTTCATACCGATCATTCAAAGGCAAGGATGCCATTTTTGCTTCATAAGCATCAATGAGCTTTTGCATATTTTCGCCTGGATTACCGCCATGAGAAGATTCAAATTTTAAAGTAGGGTCTGTCATTGCCCCATCGAGCTCGATAGTAGAGGTTGTTGGCATGAGAAGCTCATGCATATCAATCATATTTTCAAAAGCACCACTGTGCGAAAAATTGCCTTTTGGAATATATTTCAGACCATTTTCATCAGCAGGCGTATAGATTCTTGTGTAGCTACAAGTAACACCGCTTGATCCCCATTCACCGGCGGCTCGATTCTGAGCAACAGCAAGTGAGGCAACATTTTTGTGAATATCTTGAATGAGTTTTGTTGTGACTGGCTCAAATAGTGGCTGAGAGAGCGTAAATTGATAGCCATTTTTGAGTCGTTCAACAGAGCCAGGCTCTCGCATTTCATACCCGATAATCCCGCCATGCGGATCTTCAGGGTCATGTTGGGCAGCGCCATCAAGAACAAGGCGCCACATGTGATCTTTTCCGATTGCAGCCTCTATTTCATTATAGCTCTGATAAACAGGTAGCTCTGAAATGTCAGCAAGAGATTTCAAAACATGCTCATGCGTCACTTTATTTTGTGGTGCTAAAGCATTGCGAATCATATCTTCAAGAGGTTTGATGCGATCGATGAAGGATGGGTCTTTTTTTATTTTTACAAAATGATGTAGACATGCAAAAAGATGCCGTTCAAAGGCGGGCTCTCTATGATGGAGCATGAGAAATGGAACATACTTTTCAAAAAACTCAATTTTGAGTCTTGCCGGCGTTGAGTCTTGCCTGATGTGGCTTGCAATAATATGATAGATGAGCCCTGCTTCATAGTCACTCGATCCTGTAATCTCGACGTTGAAATGTTTGCGACAAAAAAAGAAAAAATCTTCCGCAATCTGTTTATATTCGGTGTTGTGAGCTGCTTCTCTTGAGTGAAGATCTGTATTAGCCGTGTCAATATTTGAGTCTGTTTTGGTTTTGCTAACTCTCGGTTCAGGCGCGTGAGAACTTGAATTTTCCGCTTTTGGTATATTAGCCTCGCCAATGGACGTCATTTTCCCTGTCATCTATCTCTCCCTTATTAGTTGTTCATTATACTCCTCTTGTTAATTTTTTAGTAATAAATAATCCATTTCGAAGAAAATTCAGAATAGCTTAAGGTTGAATTGTGTAAGATAAATCTGTAAAATGGGTCAGTCCATTTTTACAAGAAGGTTATAGCGATGTCAGATAAAACAGCAGATCATGCAAAGAATGATGATATAAAAGGCTTTTCGTTTGAGCAAGCCATGGGTGAGCTTGAGCAAATTGTTCGTAAATTAGAAGAAGGCAAAGCGCCGCTTGAAGATGCAATTCATCTTTATGAGCGTGGTTCAAAATTACAAGCCCATTGTGATGCCAAGCTTCGTCAAGCTGAAGCAAAAGTTGAAAAAATTACATTATCTCCTGAGGGAAAAGTGGCTACCGAGTCATTTGATGCTCAAGGGTAAACAGACAAGAGAGGCGAGACATGAGTTTAGCAACGGAACAAAAGAGCCAAATTGGTAATAAACCAGTACCGACACCAGTTATTTTCGATTCAATTCCTGCGGTGAGTCCTGATTTTGAGGAGGATTTGCAGAGGGTTGCAAAGGCAATCAATGAGAAGATAGCAGAGCTTTTGCCTATTCCATCAGCAGATTCACTGGGAAATCCGTTGCTTGAAGCCATGAGACATATTGTGCTAGCTGATGGTAAGAAAATTCGTGGTTATTTGATTGTAAAGGTTGCAAAACTTTTTTCGATCCCGGAACAATATGGGCTTCGCGTTGCCGCTGCTGTTGAATGCTTGCATGCCTATTCACTGATCCATGATGATTTGCCAGCAATGGATGATGCTGCGATTCGCAGAGGTAAGCCGGCAACGCATATTGCATTTGATGAAGCAACCGCAATTCTAGCTGGAGATGCCCTTTTAACATTAGCGTTTGAGATTCTGGCTGATTCAAAAACGCATCCATCAGCAGAAATTAGATCGCGTTTGGTTTTAAATTTAGCGCGCGCAACAGGCCCACTTGGAATGGTCATGGGGCAGATGATGGATATTGAAGCCGAGCATAAAGAGCTTAATTTTGAAGATCTGAAAACATTGCAAACGCTCAAAACAGGTAAGCTTATTACTTATTCAGCCATTGCATCAGCGATTCTGGCTTCTGCAGATGTTGAAAGTTTTGAAGCGCTTAAAAATTATGGCAAAAAATTAGGACTTGCCTTTCAGATTGTTGATGATTTGTTAGATCAAGTCTCAACAGGTGAAGGGCTTGGTAAACCGGCTCAGCAGGATCTTGCAAAAGGAAAGCAAAGTTATGTGAAGCTTTTTGGGGCGGAGAAAACAAAAGAGATAGCTTTGAATTGTCATAGTAAAGCGCTTGAGTCTCTGACTTTGTTCTCTCAAGATACAGATTATTTGAGCCAATTGGCGCATTATATTCTTGCAAGAAAAAAATAATTCTCATAAAATATTCACCACAAACGCCTACTTTATGTTAATCTAAAAGAGTGGGATGGTAACTCAATCAGAGATAGGCTTCATGACAGATCTTGAAAACCCAAATCACCCGTCCCATTCAGAGTCGCTGACGCCGCTTCTTGATCAGATCAATACGCCTCTCGATCTCAAGAAAGTACCTAAAGAGCAACTCAAGCAAGTCGCTGAAGAATTGCGTAAAGATGTGATCAATGTCGTCTCGCAAACAGGTGGTCATCTTGGGGCGAGCCTTGGTGTGATTGAACTGACGGTTGCTTTGCATTATTTATTTGATGCGCCTAAGGATAAAATTATCTGGGATGTGAGTCATCAGAGTTATCCTCACAAGATTCTGACAGGTCGCCGGGATCGGATGCATACCTTGCGTCAAGGTGGGGGGCTTTCAGGATTCACCAAAAGATCTGAGAGTGTCTATGACCCTTTTGGAGCGGCACATAGCTCAACATCGATCTCAGCTGGTCTGGGCATGTCTGTTGCCCGTGATTTGAAGGGTGATGACTTTCATGTTGTTTGTGTCATTGGTGATGGAGCCATGAGTGCTGGTATGGCTTATGAGGCAATGAATAATGCGGGATCCATGGATTCTCGCTTGATTGTGATTTTGAATGATAATGATATGTCAATCGCACCGCCTGTGGGAGCGATGAGCGCATATCTGTCTCGTTTGATTTCATCAAAACCGTTTAGAACTTTGAGAGATATAGCGAAAGATGTTGTTGAGAAATTGCCAAAGTCGCTTCAGACAGCCGCAAAGCGCGCTGAAGAATATGCAAGAGGTATGGTTACCGGTGGAACTCTTTTTGAGGAAATGGGTTTTTATTATATTGGCCCTATTGATGGCCACAACCTTGATCACCTTTTACCTGTTCTAACGAACATTCGGGATGTGCCGGGTGATGCACCGATTTTGGTTCATGTGGTAACGCAAAAAGGAAAAGGCTATGAGCCTGCTGAAAATGCGAATGACAAGTACCATGGCGTAACTAAATTTAATGTGATCACAGGTGAGCAGAGTAAAGCAAAATCGGTTGCGCCAAGCTATACATCTGTTTTTGCGGATAGCTTGATAAAGCTTGCTAAAGAAGATCCTGCGATTGTTGGTATTACCGCTGCAATGCCATCAGGAACAGGGATGGATAAATTTGCGAAAGCCTTTCCAGATAGGGCTTTTGATGTTGGTATTGCAGAGCAGCATGCTGTTACTTTTGCAGCAGGTCTTGCAACTGAAGGGATGAAACCTTTTGCTGCGATATACTCAACCTTTTTGCAAAGAGGGTATGATCAGGTTGTTCATGATGTGGCCTTGCAATCCCTGCCGGTTCGCTTTGCAATGGATAGAGCGGGGCTTGTGGGCGCCGATGGACAAACGCATGCAGGCTCATTTGATGTTGCTTATTTGGGATGTTTGCCGCATTTCATCTTAATGGCAGCATCGGATGAAGTTGAGCTAGCACGAATGGTTGCAACGGCGGCGGCAATTGATGATTGTCCATCTGCCTTTCGCTATCCGAGAGGTGAGGGCTTAGGTTTGCAGATGCCAGAAAAGCTTTTGCCTTTTGAGATTGGCAAGGGTCGTATGGTGAAAGAAGGTAACAAGATTGCCATTTTATCATATGGTGCACGACTTCAAGAAGCTTTAAATGCAGCGCAAAAGCTTGATGCAATGGGGCTGTCAACAAGTGTTGCTGATGCGCGTTTTGCAAAGCCACTTGATGTTGATTTGATTCGTCAATTGGTCTCGCATCATGAGATTTTGATTACAATTGAAGAAGGTTCAGTTGGTGGATTTGGTTCTTTTGTGATGATGTATTTAGCAGGGAATGGCTTTTTAGACGGGAAAGTGAAGGTGAGATCGATGGTCTTGCCAGACATTTTCCAAGATCAAGATTCGCCTATTCTTCAGTATAAAGAAGCAGGTCTTGATGCCGAGGCGATTGTTGCCAAGGTTTTATCTGTTTTGGAGATTTCAGCAGATGTGGCTTACCGTAGACTGTCATCCTGAGCCGAGCATAGCGAAGGCGTGAGGATCCAGTTGAGGAGTTTCAATAGTAACATTTGTTGAGATATTCTGGATGGTCGCGTCGCGACAAGTCGCTCCTCACCATGACGGAATCTAAATGAATTTCGTATGAATAAATTTATCAAGGTGCGTTAAAACAATGATTGAGCAATTTCCATATTTTATGCCAGAGCAGTTTCGGTCTGAAGGGAATGTTGAAGCCGCGTATTTTCTGGAAAGTGAATTTGAGCCTAAGGGTGATCAGCCAAAGGCAATCGCAGACTTGCGTGAAGGGCTTGAGGCAAATGAAAAAAATCAAGTTCTGCTCGGTGTCACAGGTTCAGGTAAAACATTCACGATGGCAAATTTGATTGCTCAGTCAAAATGCCCTGCGCTTGTTTTGGCGCCGAATAAAACGCTTGCCGCACAGCTTTATGCTGAAATGAAGGCGTTTTTTCCAAAAAATGCGGTGGAATATTTCGTCTCTTACTATGACTATTATCAGCCCGAAGCCTATGTGCCACGGACAGATACCTACATTGAAAAAGAGTCAACGATTAATGAGCAGATAGAGCGCATGCGTCACAGTGCGACAAGAGCTCTTTTAGAGCGGCGCGATGTGATTGTGGTTGCATCTGTTTCATGTATCTATGGTATTGGTGCGGTTGAAACTTACTCACAGATGGTATTGTCTTTAAAGGCTGGCCTTGTGATGAATCAACGTGAGCTGCTGCAGCGACTTGTTGAAATGCAATATAAGCGGAATGATATTGAATTTGCACGTGGCGTTTTTCGGGTTAGGGGTGATACGATTGAGATTTTTCCATCGCACATGGAAGATTCTGCTTGGCGTCTTTCATTTTTTGGAGATGAACTTGAATCAGTGATTGAGTTTGATTCTTTGACAGGTAAGAAGATTGCCAATTTGGAATATGCGAGGCTCTATGCAAATAGCCACTATGTAACGCCAGGTCCGACTTTAAAGCAAGCCATTACGCTGATCAAAGAAGAGCTAAAAGAAAGGCTGAATGAGCTTTACGCAGAAAATAAGCTTGTTGAAGCGCAGAGACTAGAGCAGCGCATTGCCTTTGATATTGAGATGATTGAGGCAACAGGCTTTTGTTCCGGGATTGAAAATTACTCACGCTATCTGTCGGGTCGAAAAAAGGGTGAGGCGCCGCCAACACTCTTTGAATATTTGCCAAAAGATGCATTGCTTTTTGTGGATGAGAGTCACGTGATGATTCCGCAATTAAATGCAATGTATAAGGGTGATCGATCACGAAAATTCACGCTGCAAGAGCATGGTTTTCGGCTGCCATCTTGTATGGATAACCGTCCTTTGAAATTTGAAGAATGGGATTATATGAGGCCGCGGACTGTATTTGTGTCAGCAACGCCAAGTGCTTGGGAGCTTGAACAAACAGGCGGTGTGTTTGCAGAGCAAGTGATTCGACCAACAGGGCTGATCGATCCCGTTGTGATCATAAGGCCAACTGAAAATCAAATTGATGATTTGATCCATGAATGTCAAAAAGTGATCACGGAGAATGGTAGAATTTTAATCACAACGCTCACAAAAAAGATGGCTGAGGCTTTGACGGAGTATCTTGTTGAGGCAAATTTAAAAGTGAGCTACATCCATTCTGACGTTGAAACGCTTGAGCGCATTAAGATCATTCAAGACTTAAGGGCAGGGGTTGTTGATATTCTGGTAGGGATTAACTTGCTGCGCGAAGGACTTGATATTCCAGAATGTGCATTGGTTGCAATTCTGGATGCGGATAAAGAAGGGTACTTGCGGTCTAAAACATCATTGATCCAGACCTTTGGACGTGCAGCGCGTCATTTGAATGGTCGGGTGATTTGTTATGCTGATGTGATGACTAAAAGTCTTGAAGGCGCAATTGAAGAAACGAATCGCAGGCGCGAAAAGCAAGTGGCTTATAATACTGAGCATGACATTACGCCATCAGCGATTCAAAAATCAATTGTGAGGCTTGAAGAATGGAACGAGAAACATTCAGCTCTGCCAAGCAAAGAGCCTGTTCTCACTCTGTCTGAAAAAGAGCTTGAAAAGCAAATCCAGGTCTTGCGTAAAAAGATGTTCCTTGCTGCGGAGAATTTAGAATTTGAAGAGGCCGCTAAATTAAGAGATGAATTGCATCGCCTTGAATCTTATCAGATCTCGGGATGATAAGAGGTGATGCATTTTCTTGTCACACCTGCGCAGGGATGACGGTTTTTAGGTTGCTGAGATTCCATCCTCCTACGCTAAAGCTTCGGCGGGACAGGCGCTATACCTTCAAGGTGTGGCTCTGAATGACGGGTACGCTAAAGTAGGCGAAAATCTGTCTCTTGCTTTTTGGTATTTTATATGTTAATATTTTGTTAATTTAATATTTATGTATTTTTAGTAGGTGCTTACATGACTTATATGATTTTTGAAACCAGTCGAGATAATACTTTTGTTGATGTTGAGATGCAGAAGCTAGATAGTAGAGACGTGATTCAGATTCAGCTTGATTTGTACCAAGGTACAATTTCTGCGAGAGTAAATGAGTCTGCTCCTTATATGCTTTTCAATGACTTTTTAGACCTGAGTCCTGGTGTGAATAAAATCATTGAAAATGAGCTTTATGGTTTTATCAGGGGGCAGAATTACCCAATTGTTCTTGCTGAAAGACATGTAAAAAGAAGCTTGCCAGTTCCACACAGAAAAGAAGTGGTGCATTCGAACCCAAATCCCTCACCTAATCCAGCGCCAGTTGTACCTGCAGCTATGCCTCGAGTGACAGTTGATCGGAAGGCAATTGAAGCTGAAATTCAAAATTCATTAAAAGGCCTTTTAAGTCAAACATTGCAAAAGAATTTGAGACTGAATCCTAGTCAATGTAAATCGATAATGGCAGCTTATAATAATCCTGGTATTTATTTCATCGTTTCAGGAACAATGGGGCAAGCGGCTCGTTATTTCACAGGAGCGGATAAGACTTATTTCAAAGGTAATGCCTATGATGAGTTAGTCGCTTTGCTGCAAAATCAAACAGCAGCAGCTCCGGCGCCATCGCCGAATCCAGCGCCAGCAACTGCTCCTGCTGTTCCGACAAGAGCTCAAGATCTTGTGAGTCTTCAAAGTCTTGTTTTTCCTTCAATTGATTCAGATGCGCATGTTGTGAATAAATCATTTGTGAGAAATAATAAGGATCTTGTGTTTAGAGCCTTTAAAGATGATTTCTTGTTTAAACAGTCGTTTAATCAATTAGTTCAAAATCGTGAAAATATCCGTCAAGAGTTTTCAAACTTTTTAAAGCAAGATCCTCGATATCAAGGGGATGCCCATTATAAAACAGCTGTTGATAATGTTTTTGGTGGCTATTGGACTACTGACAAAGAATCTAAAGAAACAGGTGGCGTGAGTTTGCAAGATATGATGCTCATGATATATGCGCTTCTAAAGCGCCGTGCAACGCTTGATCATTGTCCTTTGACAGATACGCCCGCTTATGGATTTTTGATGCTTCAGCTAGAAGATCAATCAAAGACTTGTTTTGAGGGGGCAATCGCGCGTATGTTTTCTGCCTTTGCTATGGGGATGAGAGAGTTTTACGCCCGCCGCGGAAGCTAGGTTGTCTTGAAAATTGTAAGACGTTCGTGAGGCGCTCTTTTATCCGTCATTCAGAGTCGTCCCCAGAAGGGACGACGTGGAATCTTTGCAAAGTTCCAATACGAACTGCACTTATTTGTTATATCCTAGAGATTCCACGCCACACCTTAGAGGTGTGGCTCTGAATGACGGTTTTTCTCAAAGCTAAAATCATAGTTGATGACGATTATGAAAATTCCTCATTTAGCTCTATAAATAGAACTTATTCTGTTTGACAAAGTCTTATAAATTATGCTAGGTTCACTTCTTGTAACATATAAATAAGGTTTCTTATGAGCTCTTGCTTCATTTTCATCATTAAAGCTAAGTCATCCCGAAAGGCCTCTTAAGGGGCATTATATCTTTTTATATCGTAAATCTTCAGTAATTTTCTATCTATATTCATAACAAACAAGGGATGATTGTGTTATGTCAAATAAAATTGGTTTTTGGGCTGTTCTTTCGATTGTGATCGGAAGTCAAATTGGCTCTGGTGTTTTTATGCTTCCGGCAGGTCTTGCGCCTTATGGAGCATTTAGTATGGTCGGATGGGTGTTCTCGGGTATTGGAGCTATTTCATTGGGTCTTGTTTTTGCTTTATTGTGTGGTCGCTTTCCTGAAACAGGAGGACCTCATAATTATGTTGAAAAAGCATTTGGTCCTCACTTATCGTTTTTCACAGGTTGGACTTATTGGATTTTATCGTGGGTGACAACGCCTGCTGTCCTTGTGACTTGCGTTGGGTATCTATCTGCATTTTTCCCCACGCAAGATAAATCTTTCTATTTAGCGATAGAATTATTTCTGTTGTTCGCTATCACTCTTTTAAATACAAGGGGTATCACGGCAGCAGGTCATGCTGAATTTGTGTTGACGCTTCTGAAATTTATTCCATTGGTCGTGATTCCGCTTTGTGGAATCTATTATTTTGATTTGGATAATTTTGTACAAGCTCAGCAAGTTTTGGATAGGCCTTTATCAGGCAAGCTTGCTCAGGTAACCTTGCTAACTCTATGGGGTTTTATTGGGCTTGAATGTGCAACAGCACCAGCTGGATCAGTTGAAAATGCAAAAAAAGTGATCCCGAAAGCAATCGTTATCGGAACAAGTTGTGTGGCTCTCGTGTATTTTCTGAATTGTGTTGGCATTATGGGATTGATGCCTGGTTCAGAATTAGCCCTTGCGAAAGCACCTTATGTTGATGCAACGCAACGCATTTTTGGTGGTCATTGGCATTTAGTCATTTCACTCATTGCAGCGATTATTTGTTTGGGAACGCTCAATGCGTGGGTGTTGACATCAGGCCAAATTATCTTGGGTTTTGCAGAAGATGGTTATGTGAGCTCATTTTTTGCAAAAAGAAACAAGCATGATGCACCTCACGTAGGCTTGATTGTGAGCTCATTAGGTGTTGTGCCTTTATTGTTTTTGATAGCAGACCAGAGTCTTGCTCAGCAAATCACAACCATTATCGATATTGCAGTTGTTGCGTTTCTCTTTGTTTACTTGATTTGCGCTTTGTCATTGTTGAAGTTATCAAGTGGTAGTTTAAAGGCAATCATTCCGAGTGTGATCGGTGCTGTCTTTTGTTTGTGGATTATTTATGAAACACCTCTTTATACTCTCATGATTTCTGGTCTGGTTGCTATGAGTGGTGTTCCTTTTTACCTTTGGTGGTTTTTCCGGAGCAGAGGAAAAGCAAAAATCACGCTTGCTAAATCATAATAAATTATTAAGCCTCTCTCCTTAGAATAAAAAGAAAGAATCTAAGGAGGGCGGCGCATATGACAATCTGGGGAACATTATACTCTTATCTTTTTGGGAGTGATATTCAAAATATTTACAAAGAAGCAGACGGTATCTACCAAGAATCAAAGAAATTACAAGAGAGCTGGGTTTTATTGTCTAAGGCTCCTGAAGAGGAGCCCTTAGATCAAGCCTCAAAGGATATCACAGCATCTGAGTTACAGATCTTAACTGAAGCGCTGGGTGAGGGCGCTGATAAGAAATTAATCAATCCTCTCTATGATTCCTTTATCAGTCATGTGAATCAAGAAATAGACGTTCTTGAAAAGACGATTCATCTGATGGACAGAAAGTTTGATGACTTGCCTCAGCTTGAATCGATTCAAGCGAGCATGCGCTCAGTGATTGCCAAATTAAAAGCAAAACAAAGAGATTTAATAGAGTTCAAAGGACGTATTATTTTATTGGCAAAGGTCAATTCTGAAATGAAGAGCCAGTTGCAGCATAAGATTATCAGAGTAGAATTAGATATGCTTGAAAGGCCAGCAAGACTTCCGCCAACGCCACCTGTTATGCCGTTTTATCAAATAAGTCCTCCTGTCTCTATTATGAAACAGAGAGCAAAGCGTGATAATGTTCACATCTCATCGAGTCCTCATGCAACCATGATTGAGTTGTTACGCAAAGGTGTGAAGCTACGAAAAGTGAAAAGTGCTGAACAGAGATCTCAGAAACAGAACGAGGTCCATAAAAAAATATTATATGCGATCACCTTCAAGCAGTTCAGTTTGCGGTCTGTAAAAGAGGTGCCGCCATTGCCAAAGATTCTGGATATGCAGACACAGCTCTGTCTTGAGCTGAAAGATAAAAAGCTCACAGTTGGAAGTTTGAGGCAAGTGAGCGCTTCTGCTCCTGTGCGTACCTCTTTTAAACCTGATTCACTGCAATCACAGATGGAAAGCATTTTGAGTGCAAGACGAGCACAGTTACAGGATTCAAATCTTGGTGAGAGTGAGAATGATGCTGAATGGGATAGTCAGGTGCAGTTTCGGCCGATTCGTGTGTTGGATCAAACAAGTTCAGAAGATGCATCAGAGAGCTCATCATCATTCAATACGTCTGATATGGAAGAAGGCAGCTCCTATGCATATCATCACAATACGCCGATCATGAGTAGGTCTTATGATAAAGAAAATGGCCGCGTGCCGATGATGTTTAAAATGTCAGAGGATGAAAGCAGTTCAGACGTGTATACGCGTGGTTTTATGGGGCTTCCGTCACGTGCTTGTTCGCAAGAAGAAGATCTGAGGGCAGGGACTGTTTTAAATACAGCGCGTCAGGTGCCACAGTCTGTGTGAGTCGGATAAAATGAGACTCTCCATGCGTCATTCAGAGTCGTCCCCAGAAGGGACGACGTGGAATCTCTGCAAAGTATCAACAAGGGCTGTACTTATTTGTTATATTCTAGAGATTCCACGCCACACCTTAGGGTGTGGCTCTGAATGACGTGGTTAGATTAATCAGAGAGTCTGTGTGAATTTTGAAAAATAGCCAGACGATCTATAAGCCGGGTTCTGTATGTCTTCTGATGAAGACACGATGATCATTCATCTGGGATAAATGTTACCATTTACCTCGAGCAGTCTACCCGAACACCTTCTTGAAAACAAAGATGAAAGACGAATCTTTCGCGGTGTCCCTATTTGACCTTGCTCCGAATGGGGTTTACCCTGCCGCCTTTGTTACCAAAGACGCGGTGCGCTCTTACCGCCCCTTTTCACCCTTACCTTTTGCAAGCAAAAGGTGGTTTGTTTTCTGTGGCACTTTCCCTGAGGTTTCCCCCGCCGGACGTTATCCGGCATTCTGTTTTCTGGAGCCCGGACTTTCCTCCAGAGCAAGCTCTGGTGATCATCCGATCATCTGGCATTCATGAGTATGCTTTATTTTGCATTGAAAATCAAGCTGAAAGGGATTTTGTGCTGGCTGTGTTAAAGAGACAGGTACCCTAGTTTCGTCATCCTGAGCCGAGCACAGCGAAGGCGTGAGGATCCAGTCCCGCAGTCCAATAGCCAAGATGCGTTAAAATCTTCACCACGATCTCTTTTGTGATCTTAATCTTCTCAATCTTGAAATTATACAGGTCAATCTCGCCATCCGCATCCTTTGCTAAGATAAGACCGTACTCTGCTGGATCGAGATTATTTTGCATCAGCCAATCATGATAAGAGTGTCCGTGCGAGTCGAATATTTTCAGAGGTCGTTCTTGCTGTGCTAATCTAATTGCGTTTAAAGTATCAGCTTGATTGGCTTTGCCAGGCAAGGCTAATTCGCAATCTTCTTTGGTAGCAAAAGATTTTAGAATTGAGCTGATGATCATCTCTTCAGTCCATTGCTGTTTGAAGAATCGCAAGACTTTTTCAATATCAGCCCATGTTGTGATGCGTGATAGGGTTTCTTCAAAGGATGTAATTTGGCGTAACCCATATGTTGCTTTCAGGATAAGCCGATAGATTTGCTCATTATGAACGTTATTATCTAAGGATTTATCTACAATGCTATCAGGCATGCTAAGAGCTTTAAGGAGCGCTGTTTCCTGACTTTCTTGAATGAGATAGAGCATGGCCTCTTTAAAACTTTTCGAGCTTAGTTCTTTTTTGAGAACAATAGAAGCATAGGCTGTCTCAATTGCAGATGCTTGGCCTGTTGGACAAACAAAGAGACCATTGATCAGAATCGCTGTATTGTAAATGCGTTGATCAGGATTTTCAGTCTCTTTGATCTTCGTTATCATGATAGAGATCATTTGCATCCATTCAGCATCTTGAGCAGGATTTGGCAACCAAGCCTTTTCTGCTGTAGCCTCATCCTGAGAAAGAGCCAATTGACGCTCAGCAGGCAGATTTCTATTGACGAGATCTTTCAGAAAGCGCATGCATTTTGCGCGCATCTGGTCTCTGGTGATGTTTCTATAAATAGAGCGGTTGAATTCTCTATCATTCATCCCCAAAATAACAGGCATGCTAATGAAATCTGGTTTGCTTGCATCAGTCATATTCAAGACATCAAAGAGTTCTTGAAAATGCTGAGGAATTTCATGAGCTTTAAATGGTACAGTAGGAATGGTTACTTTTGCAGCTTCTCTAAGGACATTTAATCGCACAGGGCTCTCTTTAAAGTCAGTTTCAACAAGTCGATCAAAGAAACGATGGAGGAGTGTTAGATAATAGCTTGGCGCAACAGCCGTTAAAACGCTACTGATCATTTGAGCTGATTCAGGATTTTTAAACTCATCAAGCATGAACTGAACCATCTTTTCTCCTGTTTCAGTGTTGGTGAACATAAATAGGGTCTGTGTATATGTTCTCTTATAGGAAAGAGGGAATTGATCATAAAGCTGAGCCAATCGTACAGCTATTCTAGTTTGATGCTCTGTTACAACGGGTTTTGTCCACAAATTTCCGGTTGTAAGTATTAACTTTATTGGCAGAGTTAAAAGTTTCTGTGGTGTTTCTTTCCGACGCAAGTAAGGATGATACAATTTAAACATGAAACGATACACAGGATGACGAAAATTCGTTATACTATTTTGCATGAGCATACGGGATGAGACAATTCTTAATTGAATGTACCATGGAATGTCCTCCCAACAGTTGTTTATTTGCATTAGAACTTTTTCGCCAAAAAGTGCCTTGTGTTTTTGTCGCGTCGCTGCGTCCTGCTTTTCAAGGAAAACAGCACATGTGATGAGATAAATATAGTCAGGTATACCTCGGGCAAAACCTGTTTGGGCGAGCGTTTTACAAATGTCTGCAAATAAAACACCCTCTAATGCTGGTTCAGCATTTTGCGCTGTTAACAGGGTTATATAACTCTGTAGGAGTTTGAGAGGAGGTGAGGATTCTCCTAAAACAGACGAGAGAGCCGGGTGTAATTTTATACAGATAAAATCAACAATATCCTTATTCATTGCAGAGCCACTTGTGATTAAGTCCATATAATCAATGATATAATTTAGGATAAGTCTCAATGATTCTGGGATTTCTTTTTTAAGGGTTGCGCTATAGTCATCCCAGTTGCTCATCAGAGTTTGAATCTGTGTTTCTAAAAGAGAGAGCCTTTCACCTGAAACATCTAGAGGATCTTCAAAGTCAAGCTTTGTCAGTTGTGCATATGTTTTAATATCCTCATCATCACTGTTTTCGATAAGGAAATCGAGGGTTTGGATAATGTCATCATGTTCTTTGCCATAATGATCATGATTGTTTCTTGCATCACGCATTGCCATAAGTTCGCTTATCAACTTTTCTTTAAAGTCTGGTGCTTTTGCATCAAAAAATTGGCGTAATTTAATGCAATAAGGATTCGTGAGTGGCATGATTTCTTTTGCCTGTGTCGCAAAGCCTTTTTTCAGTGATTTGTAATTCTCACGTATTTCTGGAGGCCATTTTGCTTTATCTCTTGTTTGATAAAGGGTGCCAAAGGAGTTTCTGAGCTTTTGAAGAGTCGCATTTATATCATTAATCTGTTCGGTTTTGTTGCTTTGTTGAAAACGGGGTCTGTATGTGGTGTGTATTGTATAGCGATGGTTTAAAAGCTTGAGTGCTGGATGTTGTGGAGGCTCAGGTTGTTGTTGTGCAGGTTGCACGACAGGTGCGGCCTGTTGTACAGGAGGGAGTCCAAATCCTGGAGGGAATCCAACTCTTGGTTGTGGTGCAGGTTGAGCAACAGGCGCGGCCTGTTGTACAGGAGGGAGTCCAAATCCTGGAGGGAATCCAACTCTTGGTTGTGGTGCAGGTTGAGCAACAGGCGCGGCCTGTTGTACAGGAGGGAGTCCAAATCCTGGAGGGAATCCAACTC
>JAGPBS010000028.1:23885-26139 GCA_018063245.1 Alphaproteobacteria bacterium
TTGGGTATGGTGCAGGTTGCACGACAGGTGCGGCCTGTTGTACAGGAGGTTGTGCTACAACTCTTGGGTGTGGTGCGTCTCTAAAGACAGCTGGCATACTGAATAAGACGGTTTGATTTAAATTTTTTGTGTATTGTTTAAGGAGTTGAACGTTTCCATGTGTCAAAATTCCTAATTGATATAAACGCGTTAAAGCATTAGCTAATCGTTGTTGTGTATCAGTCGTTGCGTCGCCCACATTCCAGAATACAAAATTTGTAATCTTTGGGTAGGCACAATATTGTCCCAGCTCCTCTTTGTATGCGAGACGCACTTCATCACTGCCATAAAGAAAAATGGTATCAAGTATATCATTTTGGGCTCTTAAGTTATCATTTTTTAAAGGTATAACTGTTTTCATTTGTTGAAAGAAATTTTGAAAATCGGTCAAAGACCATTTGGATATAATGCCTTCCCAAAAAATTGAAGCAAATTCGTAGCACAATGGTTCTTTTCCACTTCCAGTGCGAGCTACATTATGCATCAGGAAGCACATCAGAAAGTCATTTTTGTCAATTTGTGTATTTTTCAGAAATTCCTGTAGGTGGGTGGCCATATGAAGATTTGACTCCTGAAGGATCAAAGACAGTGACTGTTTATATTGATCATAGAGTCTATTTTTTTGGCAGAGTTGAGCTTGATTCAATATGTTATCTTTGTTTTCCAAGACCTTTTGGGTTAAATTTTCACAATATTTGACCAGGATGTCTTTAACGCTTTTTCTAACCTGAGACGTTGGATGTAAGTATGTTGTTATTGTATATAGGCGAGGGAGTAAGTTATATTCAGCTCTGGTCAGATCAGGCCTGTCTTTTAAAAGCTGGATAGCATGTTCAATAGCTGTCATGGCTAGATTTTTAGAGACAGAAAAGAATTTTGTCATTAATTCTAGGTGTGGAATATCTGAATGGTCTTTTACACCAAGTGGAATCGGTCTCGCGTACGTAAAAATGATTTCAAGTGCAAGTCCATGTTTTAGGGATCCGATATCCGTTACCAATTCTTCAATCATTCTTTGTGTTTTTTCAAGTAAATCAAGAGGAAAAAGCCAATCAGACGTATCTAAATTGTTGTTATAAGCTGAAATTTCTTCAGACGTTTTATTGTCCGTCCCATGCTTTTGTCGGAATTGACTGAATTGACGATTCCAATATTGAAACATGTATCGGACCAATTGATCATAAAGCGGATGGTCTAAGTCATCTTGTTCTACAATTCTCAATAAAGAGGGTATAACTGCTTTTTCAGAGAAAGCAGTTAATCGTTCTTGAGGATATATATAGCTAAGAGAGCGCTGTGAGCGTTTTAAGGACGCTTTCATTAGAGCGAATCGGATTTCTTCTTGGCGTGTTTGAGCCGCTTCATCAGGTGAGTCTAAGAATTTTTGAAGCTCCTGCGCAGCTTCATCAGCCTTTTCTGGATGTTTGAGGATGAGATAGAGAAAAGCGTTGATATAATCAGGATCTTTTGGATCTTTAAGAATCTTAAGAGCAAAGGTCGCTAAAACAGGATTCCCTTGCAGAGGTCGTTGCACGGTTTTTTCTCTGCTGATGATGCCATTTATAAATTGTCTTAATTTGGTTTCATCATTGACCCCTGGCTTTAGATCCTTCAGTTTTTTGGGTGTGATTGCTCGGTTTTTTTTAATTTGGAGAAGACGGTGCCTTAAATCAAGAACGCTTTTAATGTCCTGGTCTTTAGGTGATGTTTTTAGCCTTTTGGCGGCTGAGTCTTTTTTAGGCACTGATTTTCTTGGTTTTCTGACTTGATTTGGTTCCGGAGCAGCAGCATCTGCATCAATTTTTTGACGTTTTGCTTCGGGAGCTGCTTTACTTGCTTTTCGTTTGGCTATTGGCGCTTCAACGATGTCTGCAGGTTGATTCTGGTTGTTGACCGCACGCGCAGCAGCAGGTGCTGGATGCGGATTTGGGTTCGGATTTGGAGCATTGCCATTTCCGGCTGGATTTGCTTGCGGGTTCAATGGATTCAAATTGGTCATGATCAAAATTCCTTTCATAAAAATGGTATTCGTTTTGAAAGAAACAATTTTGTATTAAATAAAAGGGAATGTCAAGGAAAATTTGAGGGGTGTAGGAGCAAAATGATATTGTCCTGTTTGAGCAAGATAGAAATGTCCGCTTTTCAGTAGGAATTTTCTTTTAAACTTATCGAGAGTTTAGATGAAAGGGGTCCGAATGAATCACAGCATAAACAT
>JAGPBS010000029.1 GCA_018063245.1 Alphaproteobacteria bacterium
TTCTAAATGAGGGCAAACAGGCTCTTGAATGCGAACGAGCAAACCATGGGCCTCAAGGAAGCTCATAAAGTCACGCATTGAAGCATAGGATGTTTTGAGTTTTGTTTTATCAAGCATTGAAAAGGTTCTCCCCGATAAAGATGAGCAGGATCAAAATCCCAAGATCCCGATTCGATTTAAAAACGCGCAAAGATGAGACTGGATCATCCATGTGCCAGGTCAAAATTTGCCAAAAGAAATGAGCGCCCGCTGTGATCAAAAAGAGAAAAGACCAAAGCAGTGAGAAATGGTTTAAGAAGAGCCCAAGCCCAATCAAAATCAAAGACAGGCCATAGATGATTGAGACAGCATCCTTGCTCTTTTCTTTGAACAAAAGAGCTGTTGATTTCATGCCAAGCAAGGCATCATCTTTTTTATCTTGATGCGCATAGATCGTATCATAGCCAAGGGTCCAAAAAATAGCACCGACATAGACAAGCAAAGATGGTAATGACAGATCAGCACCTGTTGCACAAATGCCCACCAAAAACCCCCAATTAAAAGTCACACCTAAAAACAATTGTGGCCAATAAGTGATGCGCTTCATCAAGGGATAGGCACCAATCAGCAAGAGCGAGAAAAGACCGAGCAAAATGGCCTTATCAGGCAGCTGAATCAGCAGCAGGCTTGCTGCGAGCAATTGCATGATGAGGAAACATTTTGCAGCTTTGCGCGTGAGAGTTCCAGAAGGCAAAGGTCGCAGAGCTGTACGCTCAACTTTTTGATCAATCTTGTGATCAAGTAAATCATTAATCGTGCAGCCAGCACCGCGCATCAAAACTGTCCCAAAGGCAAAATAAAGAATCAGAGGCCAGTGACTCATCGTGATCCCGCCCATAAAGAGACCCCAAAAAGCAGGCAGACCCGAAAGCCAAATGCCTATAGGCCGATCAAGCCTTGCTAACTGCGCATAGGGCTTTAAAGAGACAGGCAAAGCTGCAATGAGCCAGTGGTCATTTTGAATGTCTGTATGAGGCGTGTGATCTTCCAATTGCGTCATTTCTCTATTCGTGGTTTAATGGTTCAAAAGAACGAAGAAACAAAAAGATGATATCAAAGCCAAAAGCAAGACTTTATGTGAAAAATCCTCTTATTGTTGGCAGCGAGATCACTCTCTCCTCCGATATGTCTCATTATGTCGCAAATGTGCTTCGACTGAAAGAAAAAGATTTCGTTCTGCTCTTTAATGAGTCTGACGGTGAATTTCTGGGTCCTCTCACTCTTATCCATAAAAAGCACACTAAGCTCACCCTCACAAAACAAACACGCAAAGCGGGCTCAGACTCAACGGCTCAGGACGATCTATGGCTTGCCTTTGCGCCTCTGAAAAAAGATCGACTTGATTTTCTGATTGAAAAATCTGTTGAACTTGGCGTCAATCGACTATGTCCTATTCAAACTGACTTTACCGAGATTCTCCATTTAAAACTGGATAGAATTGAAGCGCAAATCATTGAAGCTGCTGAACAAACAGAAAGACTCACGCTACCAACCATTGACCCTATGACAAAGCTTAGATCTCTTCTAGACAAGTGGCCAAAAGATCGCATTCTATTTGCCTGTCTTGAGAGAGAAAAAGCCTTACCAGTTAAGGAGGCTTTTGCCAAAAAGGATCCATCCCAAAAATGCGGTTTTTTGATTGGACCTGCTGGCGGACTCTCTGATACAGACATTGCTCTGTTGCTCAAATATCCATTTGTCATCCCGATTCATCTCGGCCCGCGCATTTTAAGAGCTGAGACAGCAGCTATTGCTGTTCTATCAGCCTATCAAGCCTTTTACGGTGATTGGGCCCAGGCCGAACCAAACCAAACACTGAGTAAAGAAGACTAACATGATCATTGAAAACAAACATCAGCTCATCGACTATTTCGCAGGAAGCGGAAAGCCGCCTCATGACTGGCGCATTGGGACCGAACATGAAAAATTTGTCTTTGATCTCAAAACGCTGCGGCCTGTTCCTTATGCTGGCGACAATGGGATTGAGGCGATTCTCACCGCTTTCTCAACCCAATTTGGATGGTCTCCTGTTTTTGAAAAGGATAAAATTATTGCTCTGAAAAGGGGGCAAGCCATGATCTCTCTAGAGCCAGCTGGTCAACTAGAACTCTCTGGCAGTCCACTGCTAAACATCCACCAAACTTGTCAAGAAACCCATGATCATCTCGATCAAGCAAGAGAGATTTGCTGCCAATTGGGCCTAGGTCTGCTTGGCATGGGACTTTTGCCGAAATGGGACAGAGATGACATGCCTTGGATGCCCAAAGGGCGCTATAAAATTATGCGTGAATATATGCCTAAAAAAGGCACGCTCGGCCTTGATATGATGACGCGCACATCAACGATTCAGGCCAATCTTGATTATCTTGATGAAAAAGACATGGTCAGGAAATTCAGAGTTTCCCTGGCTCTGCAACCGATTGTGACCGCCTTGTTTGCCAATTCTCCTTTTGTCAATGGAAAGCCATCTGGTTATTTGAGTTACAGAAATCATATCTGGCATCACACTGATCCGGATCGAACGGGCTTTCTGCCTTTTGTCTTTGACACAGATTTTGGCTTTGAGCGCTATATTGATTATGCTTTGGATGTGCCTATGTATTTTGTCTATCGCGATGGAACTTACATTGATGCCTCTGGTCAATCTTTCAGAGATTTCTTGAAGGGTCAATTGTCAGCTCTGCCAGGAGAAAAGCCTTTGCTGAAAGATTGGGAAGATCATCTCACAACGCTTTTCCCAGAGGTTCGTCTCAAAAAATATCTTGAAATGCGCGGCGCTGATGGCGGCCCTTGGCGACGCATCTGCGCCTTGCCAGCTCTCTGGACTGGCCTTTTATATAGCGATGCTGCTTTTCAGGAAGCTGAGGCTTTAGCGGCTCAACTGAGTCAAGATGATATTCGCTTAATGTATCAAAATGTTTGCAAAACAGGCCTTCAAACACAGGTAGGAAAGACAACGGTTCTTGATCTTGCCAAACGCATGCTGAGTATTGCGGCGAGAGGATTAAATCATCGGCAGGCATTGAATTTTAAAGGTGAGACGGAAGAAAAATATCTCTGGCCTCTTTGGCAAATTGTTGAGGTTGGACAAACTTTATCAGAAGAAATGCTCTGTAAGTACAAAGGTCCCTGGCAAGAAAACATCGATCACGCCTATAGTGAATATGCTTATTAGGGGCTTCATATCAAAGCACCACACCAACCTTTCGTCATCTTGAGCCGAGCGCAGCAAAGGTGTGAGGATCCAGTCCTGAATCATCAACGAAAGGCACTGGTTGAGAGATTTCTGGATGGTCGCGTCGCTTCCGTCTTCGCTACGCTTCGACGAGATGTCGCTCCTCACCATGACGATTTTCAGAGATGCTACAATCCCCTCAACACATCACTCATCCATCTTCTGCTTTTTCGCCGAATACTCATCATTTTGAGCAATGCGCTTATAAAGTGCAGCCGATTGATTCATCATCAATTGCGCCTCTTCATGTCTCTCCTTAAGATATTCCTTCACTTCGAATCGTTTTTGAGGATTTTCTTGCATCAAAGAATCTAATCGTTTTTGTGCAAAGGGTATTCCTTGCATGGCAAGCTCAATCCAATGGCTCACTTCATCTTCTCTAACGAGGAGATTCCTCTGCGCATCTGGGTCAGTTATCACAACGCCCTTTGGGGGCACTTTATTTTGAATGAAACCAAAATCAACTTCCTCTAAATGAGGAGCCGCTTTTAAAATGGTTTCTATCAAATGAGATGCATGGTCAAATTCCCTATAGTTTAATTCATGAATCCGAATCCGTCTCAAAAGAGGAAGAGAATTTTCTTTTAACTGAAAACCTCGCCAATAATCTGGAACGGAATCCTCAAAATTATAATTTAGTCGATCCAGAGAAAAGGATTCTATATTCGGCACTGCTGTGAAAAAGCATTGCAAGGTAAATAAATCCATACCCTTCTTTTCTGCACCATTTTCAATAGTCGCACGTTTTAGTGATAAGAGCGGACCACCTCTAGAGAAGATAACCTCTTCCCAATTAAAGGGATGATCCTCATTTGAGGCGGTAATCGACAAGAAAAATTCTTGTAAACGCGGAAATGCATACAAAATTTCATCCAGACTCGTTTGTAAACATGAGGCTTCCCAAATGTCTAAATAGACAATATGATCTCTGACATGAGAACTCACACTTTGCAATGCATCAAAATCCTGTATTGTCTTTAACACGGCTTCTTTTGCATTCACTTTATGAGGACTCTTTGCGCAAACCAATGCCAACTCTTGACCTGAAATCAAGCCATCGTTTCCTGAGTATTCCAAATACTGAATAGGTCTTAAAATGTGATTTGAGATTGATAAATACCCTCTCAAACGTCCATTCATGTCACCGTTATAATCAGTTTCGGCTAAACAATATCGATTCCGATACAGATCCAGATCAAAAGAGACGCTCCATTCTTTAGCTGTGACAAAGACAGTAAACAAATCTCTCGGACTCAGATACTTAAATATTGTTTTCCAAATATGTTTGGGAAATAATGCAATAGATAGTTGCCCATCCACCCTTGGGACCAATCCAGCTAAGCAAGTTCCTGTAAGCCGGAATGCATGAAAGGTGTCTAACTCCGCTCTTGTAAAAGGGACAACTTGTACTTGAACATCAGTTACCGGTTGAGAATTGCCCTGAATCATGACCATTTTAAAATACCTCATCTAAAAATAAATAGAGGCTCAATGTATAGTGTTTAATTAAAATAGTCAAGAAAATTTGGTGCCCAGAAGAAGACTCGAACTTCCACAATGTTTCCATCACAGGTACCTGAAACCTGCGCGTCTACCAATTCCGCCACCTGGGCATAGTCAATACTCTTTGTCTCTAAACTGACTTCTGTTATACTCTAACCAGCAAGAAATAATAAGAGACCTCATCATGACGAAGACAACTTTACTCACCAAGGCTGAAATTATATCGATCTTTGAAAAGCTCAAAGAAGCGAATCCAACACCCACGACAGAGCTCAATTACACAAATCCTTATACGCTGCTGGTTGCTGTTGTCTTATCGGCTCAGACCACAGATATCAATGTCAATAAAGCAACTGAAGCTCTTTTTAAAATTGCTGATACGCCTGAGAAAATGGTTGCCTTGGGTCTTGATGCGATTCTCTCTTCCATCAAGACACTCAATCTTTTTAAAACCAAAGGACGACATCTCTATGAACTCTCACAATTACTGATTGAAAAGCATCAGAGTCAAGTCCCAAACAATCGTGAAGCCCTCGAGGCTCTGCCTGGTGTTGGCCGAAAGACAGCGAATGTGGTTTTAAATACGCTTTTTGATCTGCCTTGTATAGCCGTTGATACGCATATCTTTCGGCTTGCCAATCGCATTGGCTTTGTAACTGAAAAAACGCGCGAGAAAACAGAGGCTAGCCTCATGAAAGTTGTCCCGAATGCGTATCTCAAAGATGCGCACCACTGGCTTATCCTTCATGGGCGTTATGTTTGCACAGCCAAAAAACCAAAATGCTCAATTTGCATTATTCGTGATGAGTGCAAATATCCTGATAAGACAATTTAATACAGCCCCCAAAAAAACAGCATTGTGAATTTAGAGTTCAGGGTGACTCTGTTGTGAAATAGCAGAGGACCCTCAAAAGAGAGCCCTCTGAGTGACGTATCGAACCATCACATAAAGTTACATATTTTGTACTATCAACCGTTGAATCGCAGCGTCAACAGCACGATGAGCATCTTTTTCCCCCGCAGATTCTCGACCACTTGGCTTTTTGAAGCAATTGAACTGCATAGCTTGCAAAAAGTCCAAAAGCACTTTTCTCTCATCCTCAGACTCTGGTTTCGTCTTTTTTGTACCGCCATATTGCCTTAAGAACTTCCCGACTTCAGCTGAGTTTGGCACATATTCATTTAAAACCGTTGTTTCTTTTGTTTGCTTGAAAGTTTCAAAAGCTTCACATAATTTTCCCTGAGCGACTGGAGTTTCAACGCGATCTGCAACCAATTCAACGCTTTCAGGGACAACAACTGGCGCTGACTTTTGAGCTGGGGCAGGTAAAATACTCACAGCAGATGACAAGAACACTTGAACTTTATTATCTACAGCAAATTTCTGCAACTCTGTCAAAAAGGCAGCCAGTTTCCCAAGAGGAATATCACCATCCTTATGTATATTTTTTAATTCTAAAGCCAAGTGCATTGTGAATTCAGCTTCTTTGAAAGAGAAAGGCTTATCATTCAAATAAATGGTATTATCTTTTATTTCAATCTCCAATCTATTTGCTACAAAATTTGACAGAGCTGTCATTGCATTTTGTACATAGGTTTCTTTATAGAGACCAGTATGTCCGAGTGTTTCAGTTTTAACTTCTGAGGAGAGATAAGGATCTTTCTCGACAAGATAGTTCAAATAAACTTGTCCATGACTCTCAGCATTAGATTTTAAGTTGCCTAAGAAAGCTTTTTTGTCAAAAGACATTTCCAAATCATAATAGATTTTAGCCAAGAAAACGTCATACAGGTATGCAGGTTGTTCACAAAGCTTTTTCTTTAAATCTGCTCCAAAAGCCTTAAGATCCTCTAAAAACCGTGCACTTTCAAGAGCCGGAGTCGCACGCTCTGAGAGCATTCTATAAAGAGTTGCTCCTTCTGATAATAAAATGCGATCAAAATCAGTCGCATTATCCCAATGAAATTTAAATGCTTCTAACAAAGCGACCCAATGGGGCAACTGTCCTGATTTAACAGCTATTTGAAACAAATCGAGCGGTGTACTGAATTGATATGGTTTTAAATTTTCACCAAACATCCCAAGATAAATCTTGCGATCTTTAAAAAGACTAATCAATCGATTCAAGGCCGCATCCGATGCGTATTCGTCAGCTGATTTGACCCAATTCTCAAAAGCCGCTTGTAAATCCTTAGGTTTTCTGTTCTGTTCATATTTAGCATAATTCTCACTTGCTGTATCATTATACCATTTCTTTGGATTTAACATTCCACCCATACGATCAAATAAGGATGAAGGCGCAGTAAAAATAGCAGATTCCATTAAATCATTTTTTGGCTCACCAGCGGGGGCAACGCCAACACTTTGGCTATTAAAACTTGGATACACCGCTCCAAATCCTTGATTTGGTTGATCTTGTGATTTATTTAAATGAATTTGAGCCATATTTCTCCCCTTTTCTGTTGTTGGTAGATCTATTCTGCGGAGCATTTCCTAAAAAAGAGATTAACGAAAAAAAGAAAGTTTCTAGGCCTTTCTCAGGTACAGATAAAAGGCACCGGAGCCTCCGTCCTTGGCTTGAGCAGGGTGACAGGTCAAAATCACCCTTGAAATATCAGGTCTATTGATCCATTCAAGAAACGATTGCCGAATGACACCACCTCCGCCTTCGGCATTTTTGCCTTTACCGGTGACAACCAAAATAAGTCTCTTGTTATTTTTTTGAGCCTGCTCTAATGTCCGCATAAAACAAAGATAGGCGGCCTGTACTGTCATGCCATGAAAATCAATTTTCATCTCATAATCTGTTTTGCCTTTTTTGATCCGCATGTCATTTTTACGATCGAGCCTGTTGGAAAATGTTCCTGGCACCAGGGGCGTAATTGTTGGTTTCTGCGGCGCCTCAGATGCAATTTGCATGTATGATCTTGGACGCCTTTGAAGTTGAATTTTGGGCGGATAATGCGCCTTTTCATCTGACTTTACCTCAGGTGAACCAGGCTCTGTCTTCTTTTTGCGCACAAGAGGCTTTGCTTCTTCTTTCACACGCTCCCAAAGCTCAAGACCATCACCTGTATCATCCTCATCATCCATCAAGTTATCCTATCGAACTGATGCTGATTTTGAGAGCAGAATGAAATAATCACCTTTGTTCTTCATAAGACCTGCATGATGCTCGGCTCTGTCACCATTGCCCCAAAACAAATCGCCACGCACTTTTCCTTTGATCGCTGATCCCGTATCTTGAGCCACAACCAAACGACGTAATTTTAAATCCGGCTCTTCTGGATGATCAATTGAATCAGCTTGAAGCCATAAGAGGGCGCCATAGGGCATAAAAGCAGGATCGATTGCCAAAGATCTTTCTTTTGTGAGAACAACACCTGATGAACCAACGGCTCCCTCAATTTGACTTTCCTTAAAAAAGATAAAAGATGGGTTCTGATCAAAGACTTCTCGCTGCCTTTCAGGATGTGCATAAAGCCAAGCCTCAAGACTTTGCTTTGACATATTTTGGGGCTCGATTTGTTTTTGATCAATCAAGTATTTACCGATTGATACATAGGTCTGGCCATTCTTTCCGGCGAAAGCAAAACGTTTTGTTGAGCCATCATCATAGCGCACGATGCCACTGCCCTGCACATGTAAAAAATAAAGCTGAACCGGATCTTCAAACCAAGCAAGAACCTGTGTAGATGGGTGGATTTTACCGCGCTCAATGTCTGCTCTGACCGTGTAAGGCGTTTTAAAATCTGGCGGCAAGGCATAAAGCGGATATTTGAAGCTCCCTGTTTTTTGCGCTGATGCTTTTAAAATCGGCTCATAATAGCCTGTGAAAAGTCCTTGTCCATCAGCGTTTGTGACTTTATAAGGCACGAGATTTTTTCTGATAAAGGAGAGAAAATCTTGATCTGATTGAAAATTGCTTTTCATCAACTCAGGACAGACATCTACCAAAGTTTGCTGAACAGCATGCGCAAGCGCAGAGCCATTATTTTTTTGTGTAAGTCTCTTTTCACAGCTTTTCAAAAGAGCTGGCCTTACTTCTAAAAGACGATCTTGTGAAAATCCTTCGAGCTGATCAAAAGAAATAGGTGCCAGAGAGAGCTCAGCAGAACAAACAGCAGAGGCCATTAAAGACAGAATGGAGAGACAATAAAAAACATATTTCATGATGACCTCAAATAGTTACTCAGCAGCTGATGCTGTGCGAATCAATGTCCAATTTGGATTATCTGATGTTGTATCGCGTGAGAAGGTCCAGCGATCAACCACTTCTTGGGCCTTATCCGGATTGCCTTCAATCAGCTCACCTTTTTTATCGAAAAGAGCAATTTTTTGATGCGAGGTAATGGTCATTGTCACAACGGCTTTTTTGCCCTCCAGATTCGCTTTCAGAATAGCGATATCATCGAGCCTTGTAATGTTAGCTTGATATCTCTGCCCTTTTGTAGATCGATCATCCATCAATTTTGCAAACTGCTCATAAACTGAATGAGATAGCATTTTTTTGAGAAAATCATGGTCATGATTTGCAAAAGCCTCAATGATCATTTCAAAGGCTCTGCGCGCCCCTTTAACAAACTTCTTCTCATCAAAAGATGGATCAGCTTCTTGAATGCGGGCAATACCCTGAGAGAGCGTCAAAGGCATATCATCAGCATAGGTTGTTTGAGGACGGATAAATTTTTGCTTTGCCGCAGTTGATTTGACAAGAGGCACTGGCTCTTTCAGAGGCGCTTCTTCTTTTTTAACATAAGGATTGTTGCGATCTCTTTCTTCACCATGTTTTTTACCCAAGACACTTTTCAAGCGATAGACCAAAAATATGGTAATAGCAGCGAATAAAATAATATCGAGTAAGTAGGATTGATCGTTCATAGTCGTCTCCTTTGCCAAGATGAAGTCATTTATCGAATTTTTTTGCAGTATAGCACTGAAAGGTTTCTAAGTTCCATCCATTTTGTAAAAGAACCATTTTGTCAGATTTCTTTTTTACGATTTTATGCTAAGATAATGAAAAAATGAGCAAAAAAATAATGACGAACATCTCAGAAGCCCCAAAGACAAAACACAGGGAAGACAAAAGCTCCTTTACTGGAAGCACAGCCCTCTTTGGCTTATTTTCTTTATTCCTTGTGATCACAAGTTTCTTACTTTCCTTTTTGATTTTTTACCATGCTACATTGACATTAGAATCACAAGTTATTCATGACAAAGCTGACCTATATAAATCTGCAATGCTCAGTCGTTTGCCGCTTACGAGCGAAATGTCCTCTGAGACTATTGTTACGATTCAAAATTTCATCTCTGATCTAAAAGCTCAAGACACACAGCTGACGACCGTTGCGGTTTTCACAAAAGATGGAACCATCACCTACAGCTCAACGCTAGGTCTAATTGGTGATCGCATTATGGATCATTGGCAAAATTTTCTAGCGCAAAATCCAGTGATGCCTGAAATCTTAGGTGAGAGAGACCTCTCCCTTTTTTACCCCATTCCTAAGACAGATGGACTTTACCTCTCTCTGACTTTTAAAAAAGACTCTTTTTTAACCCTTATCTCAAAGAATCAAGGTTTCTTAATAGTGACAGGACTGAGTACTTTGGTCCTGGGCCTTTATTTACTGACGCGTCACATTCCTCAATTAAAGGGTTTTGATTTTAGACAAGACCCTCTTCTTCAAACGTTTGAAAAACGCAAAAAAGTTGTTCAAACTGAACTTAATGACCTCTTAAAGGATTTGAAAAATTATGAAAGCCTATAGAGATTTCATGTCAGCTCATTTTAAATCTTTAAACCGGACGCTCTTGCTCTGGCCTATGGTTCTTTTCCTTGTGATTGTGATCCTGTTTTCGTTTATCGAAAAAAAGACTCTTGATCAAGCTCTTGATCATCAAATCTCTGCGAGCCTATTACTTTATGAACATTTTTCTTTTGTGGATACAAGCCGTGAGGGCAGCCCTCTCTCTTTCTATCTAAAGAAAAATGACCAATATGCTGACCCTTCAACCGGAGCCAAAAAAGAGGCACCCCCTGCTCAAGAATCAACCATCCGGTACGTCATTCAAAAATCTCAACCGAACAAGAGTGGTCAAGAACTGATCGTCAGCGGTGACCGTTTCTCTCTTTATGGCACCTACGCTCTAAAAATGGCAAATTACATACCCATTTTCATCATGCTCTATATTGCCTCACTTTTTCTCTATAAGGATCTTGATCAATTCTGGATCAAGAGATACAACGCTCTTTTTGTTCTGCTGAAAGATGCTGACAAAGGACATTTCACAAGACTTGTTCGTTCAATTCCGCATGATTATTTAAGGGGGCTTCTCTTTGCGCTTAATCGGTCTGTTATTTCATTAAATGAGCTCTATGTCTCTTTAAATGGCTGGATTAAAGAACTCAAAGACTTAAACCTGTCACCACAAATCAATCGCAAGGTTGATCAAATCAATCAAACTCTTCAGAAAAAATATCACTTTAAGGGTGAAAAAATTCACCTCTCTTTTATCACAATACCAATCAGCCCTTCCTATTTCATGCTTTTTCTGCTGACTTTCTCTGAAGGATTTTTCATCCCCTTTTTCAATTACTATTTTGTTCAAAACATCAAAAGCAGTTTTCTGACCTACTTCATGGCTTTACTCACCATCTTCTTTGCTTTCTCACTTTATTCGCTCTTTCAACGAAAACAAAGCAAATCGATGATTTTCATTCTTCTGTGCCTCTATTTATCTATTCTTGGGAAGATCAGCCTTGGATATTCAATGATTAGCGATCAGCAAGTGATCATCTTTTATGCCTTAAGTTTTATCGGACAAATCTTGGCCATTGGACTTTATCTCTTCTATCTGTTTAGACCTTTTGAGATTGCAAAGACATCTCTCTATGTCATATCAGGTGCCTTGTTTGGCCTGCTCACAGGTTGGATATTGCAAACAAATGAACTGGCTGTTCATGCTCTTTTAGGCTCAGTCTATTGCACCTATCTCGCTATCTTGTACTTTTTCTTCATACCCGCGGAGAATCATACATGACACTCAATCAGCGCATCGGTCTTTTTTTCACAGGATTTTTTCTCATCTTCACCATTTTCTATCTGGCGAATCAAACGTTTTTGAGTGAATATCAACAACATAAAGCTGCTGATCTTGTCACCTCCTATCAAAATAAAAGATGGGAAAACCTGCTCAAAAACTTCTATGACACTTATCAAAAAGACCTAAGACTGGTTTTAAAGAATCAGAAATCCATGCACGCGACTTCTTTCTCAAAACCAGAGCAAATTTATTTGATCTCTGAATTTACCAATCAAAATCAACTCAATCCTCTTTTCAAAAGCTCTCTTGCGCAAAGCGAGGATGAGACCTTCATCCAGCTTGAACTTGGCCTCAATCAACCCATCCAAATCCTTCAAGATTTTAAACAGAATTACTTTATCGCCTTTATCTATGATTTTTCTGACATACACAAAAAATATCTTGTGATGCTCGACATGCGCCAAATTCAGCTTTTCTATTTTGCTGAGCATCAAGATCGCAATTATGTCTTCAACCAACATGGTGATCCGATCCTCGGACAAGATCCAGGATTCATCAAAGAATTTAAAGACCTCTCGTGGGATCCCCTCATCTCAAACTTTTATGAAAATACAAAAACAGGCCAAGACTATATCTTTATTGTAACGCCCTTTAAGGACATCAATAATGATATCATTGGCTATTGGGTGACAATCGAAAACAAAACAACACAATTGGCAGAAAAATATGTCTATCTGACCCTTTCCACTTTCTTGATTTTTGCCTTTTTCATCTGGGCCATTTTTATGACAAATGCCTATTTGAAAAATATGCTCACGCCTCTTCAAAAAAGTCTAGAAGCCTTAGAGGCGATGATTGCAAAAAAATCAGATTCCTTTGTTCCTTTCAATGACAATATTCCCGATTATGAAAAATTGGAAGATTCCTTACGGATTTTAAACACAAGACAGATAAGTTATGATTTGATCCAAACGCAAAAAGTTCAATTTCAAAAATCGATGTTTAAATACCTTTCTATCAAAAAGGAGCTTGATGTTGCAGCAAAACTGCAACTCTCCATCCTACCAGAAGGCAACCCAGGAACAATTATTAGAGATTGCAAACTCAAAGCGCTCATGATTCCAGCCAAAGAAGTTGGAGGCGACTTTTATGACTACTTCAAGATTGATGACAATCGTCTTGCAATTGTTGTGGCTGATGTCTCAGGCAAAGGGATTCCTGCTGCTCTGTTCATGATTCTAACGCGTACATTATTGAAAGCTCAAGCAGCCCTTTCAGATTCGATTCCTGATTTGCTCAAACGCGTGAATCAAATACTCACCAGTCAAAATCATGAAATGATGTTTGTGACTGTCTTTTTTGGCATTTATGATGCACGCACAAAATCTTTTACTTATTGCAATGCTGGTCATCCCCCTGCTTATCTCTACGATTCAGCAAGACAAAGTTTTACAGCTCTTGAGCTGACGCAAAACATGGCTCTTGGCATTGATGATTCTGTGAGCTTCACCACTCATAAAATCACCCTCAAAAAGGGGCAGTCTATCTTTGCTTATTCCGATGGTGTCACGGATGCCATCAATGATCAAAATGAAGATTACGGCATGCGCTTTACAGATTTAAAAATGCCTAAAGACCTCAGTCTTGAAAAAGTCCCTGATGTTATTTTGAGTGATATTAAAGGCTTTGTGAAAGAGGTTGATCAGTTCGATGATATTACAATGCTGATCTTGGGGACTTAATCCACATCTTTTGTATCGGTATCAAATACACCTTTTGCCAATTCAGCTCTTGCGGCAGCTGCTAATTTCTCATATTTGGCTTTGATTGCAATAAGCTGTTCTTCAGTGAGTTCCTCTAAATCCAAGAGGGCATTATGAGCGCCTTGATGAGCTCTAATCAATTCATCAAGCTTAATTTGAATGGCTTCACTGTCTCTGTTCTGTGTATTCTGAATCAAAAAAACCATCAAGAAGGTAATCACAGATGTGCCTGTATTAATCACAAGCTGCCATGTATCAGAAAAATCAAACATCGGACCCGTGATTATCCATACAATAATAATCCCAAAGGCGAATGTGAGTGTGATTGGACGCCCGGTGAGCCTGGCAATAAGGCGACAAAAATCTGAAAAATACCGATTGATATCCATTTGATAATCCTTCTTTTTTCTTTTTATTATCAACCTGATTTTCAAATTGAGAAAGAAAAAAAGACCCACGGCATCACCATGGGTCCTATTCATCAAAATTTTTTTCTTTTTAGAATTGTAATGATGGACCTGGTAGACCGTCCTTCAATGCAACCTTTAGTATATCTTGCGTTGTTACATTCTTCATCACAACAGTTTCGAGCTTAGGAAATTCTTTCAAAGCCTTCACAAGACCTGGTATTGAAACCTGTCTGTTATTTGGCGCTACACCACCCGACATTTCTCTATTTTGGGCATAATAACTCATATTCAATGCTTTTGAACCTTTAACAGATAGATCAATCGATGTCACTGATGGGAAAAAGTCTTTAAGCATTTGTAGCTCTGCAAGAAGACCAACTGTGCTCATTTTGATTTCAATTTTCTCAATAGCATCGCGTCTTGCCTGTGGAATCATTTTAAGGAGCTGAGCTGTATCTTCATTTGCATTTGAGCGAATATAGGTAAAGGCCTTAGCACCAACAATAAATGAGTCCTTCGGATCCATCACTTTGTTTTCTGCTTGTTTAACTGCTCTTTTTTTCAATGACTGATGAAGTGTAAAAGCTGCATGTGACGCATAGGCCCCTTCTGATTGAAAGGCTTGCAAATATCCAGGAATAAACTCATCTGCTGACCGTCTTGCCGCTGTATCAACAGCTTGATAAATATCTCTCTGTGTTAAAGAGAATGGAACATTGAGTGATGCAAGTGGGGTATGTTTAACGAGTGTAATTTGTGCCATTGATGACCTCCAAGTTTTTTTATGGTTATAACGTTAGATGGTAAGTCTAACAAGGAAATCGTATCAGCATCAAATATAGACGTCAATCCCAATTATTAATAATTTTTTAATTTAAAAATGAGACAACGCTCATGTCCTTGAAGATCTTTTGCAATTTCAACAAGATCATAACCGTAAGTACTTACCAATATTGCAATATCTCTTGCCTGATCATAACCGCATTCAAGAATCAGATATCCATCCGGCTCTAAATAAAGAGCTAAGTCTTGTAATAAAATTCGGTAAGGGTCAAGGCCATCTGCCCCTCCATCAAGAGCCAAAAGGGGATCAAATCTTTTGACTTTTTCAGACAGGCCGACAATATCAGATGATCGTATATAAGGCGGATTTGAAATGATGCATCCAAAGCGCTTGCCCGTTCCTTCCAAAGCTGAATACCAATTCGATTTTTGGAATATAACGCGATCCTCAAGGCTTAGACGTCTTGCATTTTCCTTTGCAACTTGCAGCGCTTTTTCTGAATAATCAAGCGCCATTCCTTTTGCCTCTGGCCATTCGCGCAAAAGCGATAAGATTAAGCATCCACTACCAGTACCAAGATCAAGCACATCTCCCTGATAATCATGTCCGCAATAGTGCAATGCCTTTTCGATAATCAATTCTGAATCAGGGCGCGGATCAAGCACATCTTTTGTCACATAAAAATCATCTTTCCAAAAGCCTTTAAGGCCAAGAATCTTTGAGACAGGTTCATGATCCAAAAGCCTTTCATAGGCATGATCGAGCTGATCACACTGCTCAGCGGTTAACAAGATGGATTCGGGTCTTAACAAATCAAATCGAGAAAGACCAAGAGCTTTTTTGAGATAATGAATGAAATCGCGCACAAGATCCGTTTCATCTTTAAAAAGAGACAGATGCTTTTCTGAGAGCCATTCCTGAAGAGTCATCACTTATTCTTCTGCAATTTCAGCAAGCTTTAATGCTTGATCATGAGTGATCAGCTCAGAAATCATTTCCTCCAAAGCCTCACCAATCAATACAGCTTCAAGCTTATGGAGCGTGAGGTTAATCCGATGATCCGTAACGCGGCTTTGTGGAAAATTATAGGTACGGATCCGCTCGGAGCGATCTCCTGAGCCCACCTGGCTTTTTCGGGTCGCTGCTTGCTCAGCTGCAATTTGATCGCGTTTGACTTGGTAAAGGCGCGCTCTTAAAATCTTAAAGGCCTTTGCGCGGTTTTTATGTTGAGATTTTTCATCTTGCTGTGAAACCACAATACCAGTTGGAATATGAGTAATGCGCACGGCTGAATCTGTTGTATTGACGTGCTGACCACCAGCACCAGAGGCTCGGAAAGTTTCAACGCGTAAGTCTTTTTCTTGAACATCGATATCAACCTCTTCAGCTTCTGGCAAAACTGCCACTGTTGCAGCTGATGTATGAATGCGTCCACTTGTTTCAGTTTTCGGAACACGCTGAACGCGATGAACGCCAGACTCAAATTTCAATTTTGCAAACACATTCACGCCTGCAATCTCTGCTCTGGCTTCTTTAAGCCCACCAATCGGTGTTGGTGATGAATCTAGAACCTGGAATCTCCACCCCTGCAAAGCTGAATATCTCTGGTACATCTCAAATAAATTCGCAGCAAACAGGGCTGCTTCATCACCGCCTGTCCCTGCTCTTACCTCAAGAATTGCATTTCGGGCATCTGCCTCATCTTTGGGCAGGAGCAAAATCTTCATATGATTTTGAAAGTCATCAAACTTTGTTTCTAGATCTTTCTTCTCTGATTCTGCAAGCTCTTTCATTTCAGCATCTGAGTCGGGATCATTGATCATTTCTGTTAAATGAGAAATCTCAAGCGCCATCTGGCAATGTGTTTCATAAGCTTTTGCAATCTCTTCAATCTCAGAAATCTCACGCGACAGACGTGTCATCTCTTCATGCTTCAATGAAGGCTCAGCAAGCTGTTGATTTAATTGATCGTAACGATCTTTAATTTTTTTAAGCTGAATGGAAATATCCACAGAAAATCCTCAATGATAATTTAAAGCTAAGCTACCACAAAGAAGGACAGAAGATCCAGAAAATAAACGATTATCTCAAATAGCTAGGCAGGTCGATCAAAAAAGGGGTTCCAACTGTTTGATCTGAATTCATGTAAGACCATATCAAATAAATAACCAAAATCAATGTTGCAGAACCGATTACCCATGTTTTTCGAGGCGCTCTAATTTCTTCAATTGGCTCGGGAAAGCGATAGACCTGACTTTGGTGGAAATAATTGCGATATTCACCCAAAATCGCTGACGCATCAAGGTCTAGAAATTGCACATATGATTTCAAAAAACCTGAACGATAAGGTTCATCCGGCAGATCATCAAATCGACCCTCTTCCAAGGCAACCAAGTATTTTTCTTGAATACAGAGCTTTTCAGCAAGTGTTTTGAAATCAACGCCAAGGTGTTTACGTCTTTTTTTAAGCATTTCAGTCAAAGGGATATGGAAACCGGTCACCTCTGGCTCAGGCTCTGCAGAAACCTGGGGTTCCTCACCCGTTACAATCTCTTCAATAGCCTCTATCACCTTGCGGGAACGACGTTTTGTTTTCGCTTTTTTTTCTGCCATCTGACCCATCAATTATTGCTTGTTTCTTCCATGATACGCATTTTTCTAAAAACTTGTCAAATAGAAGATGAAGATATACTCATTTCATACTCACTTGACAATTATTTTATTTTCATTTAATATAGATTTAATTTTAAAGAAAGAGAGTATATTAATGTTTCATGATTTCTATCAATTTTTAAGTTACTATACCGATAACATCATTGCCATCATCAGCGGAAGTTTCGTTGGCTACACCCTCGTTAAATTGTACAGTCGGAAAAAAACGCCAAAGAAAATTATTCTTCCTGCTGTTAAACCAAAGTTCGATTGTAGCTTTGATGCACTAGTGACTCTAGCGAACAATGGCGATGCTCTCGCCCAATGTGAATTAGGGCTCCGCTATTACAAAGGTGATAATATCCTTCAAAATTATAAGCAAGCATACGAATGGTTCATGAAAGCCGCCAACCAAAATGATGCTGAAGCTATTTACTATATTGGCATGATATATCTATGGGGCAAAGCCGGCCAAAAGCGCAGTAATCCGAAGGCTTTAAGATGGCTTTTGAAATCAGCTGAAATGGGATATGATGTTGCACAACTTCAAGTTGGCGCCCTCAGGGAATCAGGTCGCGGTAAAAAGGCAGATGTCATCGAAGCTGGAAACTGGTATTTAAAAGCTGCCGAGAATGGGAATGCTGAAGCCCAGTACATAATGGGAGAAATTTTGTCTAGCGGGAATGATCCACATTATGAATATGCTGAATTACTCTTATTAAGCTCCGCTGAACAAAACAATACAAAAGCCCAGCGCCTATTAGCTTATCTATATACTGAAGGGGCTGGATATAGTCGAAATCTCAAAGAGGCATATAAATGGACAAAGAGAGCGGCTGAAAATTGGGATAAAGCAGCCTTCTGCTCACTCGGAATTTTATACCAATACGGCAAAGGTGTGCAGAAAAATTATGAAAAAGCTTTCTACTGGTACAAAATGGCGGCAGATATGAATTTACCTGAAGGGCAATATCATTTAGGTATCATGTATCAAGAAGGACTCCATGTCCCTAAAGATCCAGTCGAATCCAAAAAATGGTTTGACCTCTCAAAAATTCCCCCAAACCAAGAAGGACTATGGCGCAGAAGTTCATCCGTTAAAAGATGGTGGTAAACACGTCAGCTCTTCAAAGCGGCATGAGCGGCTGCAAGTCTTGCAATCGGAACGCGGTAAGGTGAGCAAGAGACATAATCTAGCCCAACCAGCTCACAAAAAGCAATCGAGGCTGGGTCCCCGCCATGTTCACCACAAATACCTAGCTTCAATCCAGGATTTGTTGCAACGCCTCTGTCTTTGGCAATTGAAATCAGCTCACCAACACCCTCAATATCAAGCGTAACAAATGGATCGTTTTCCATAATTCCTTCACGTTGATAATCTGGTAAGAATCCAGCTGAATCATCACGGCTGATACCAAGCGTTGTTTGTGTTAAATCGTTGGTGCCGAAGCTAAAGAAGTCAGCTGTCTCAGCAATTTCACCTGCTCTCAAAGCTGCCCTTGGAAGCTCGATCATCGTACCGATCATGTAAGAAATTTTTGTCTTATATTTCTCAAACACTTCTCCTGCAACTCTCTCAACCATTGGTTTTAGGGCATTGAATTCTTCTTTTGAGCCAACAAGAGGAATCATAATCTCTGGCACCACAAAGTTTCCTTTTTTCTGCGAGACTTCAACAGCGGCTTCAAAAATAGCTCTGGCCTGCATTTCATAAATTTCAGGATAAGAAATACCCAAACGACAGCCTCTGTGCCCTAACATTGGATTGCTTTCATGAAGCTGTGTTGATCTTTGACGAAGCTGAACAATATCGCTGCCTGTCTGAGTTGCATACTCAACCATCTCTTCACGCGTGCGGGGTAAAAATTCATGCAGCGGCGGATCCAAAAGACGGATTGTCACTGGACGTCCATCCATTAAATCGAAAATCTCGACAAAGTCTTGCTTTTGCATTGGGAAAAGCTTCTCAAGAGCAACTTTACGGTCTTTTTCATTATCAGCAAGGATCATCTCACGAACAGACATAATGCGCCCAGGATCAAAAAACATATGCTCAGTTCTGCAAAGACCAATGCCTTCTGCGCCAAATTTGATCGCCATTTTGGTATCAGTTGGCGTTTCCGCATTCGCTCTCACTTTCAAACGACGCGCTGCATCTGCCCATGACATAAGGGTTTGGAATTCACCTGAAAGCTCTGGTTCAATGCGTGCAATTTCACCTAAAATCACTTCACCTGTTGACCCATCAATCGTCAGGGTATCACCCTCTTTGATTACGTGTTGACCAACTTTCATCTCACATAATTTTGAATCAATCTTCAGATCTCCTGCACCTGAAACACATGGACGTCCCATACCGCGCGCAACAACAGCTGCATGGCTGGTCATACCGCCTCTGGCTGTTAAAATCCCTTTTGCTGCATGCATACCGTGGATATCTTCAGGACTTGTTTCAAGCCGACAGAGAATCACATTCTTGCCCAAATTTGCAACGCGCTCTGCTTCATCAGCTGAGAAAATAGCAATACCACTCGCAGCGCCTGGTGATGCTGGCAATCCCTTAGCGAGAACTGTTTTTGAAGCCTTCGGATCCAAACGAGAATGTAAAAGTTGATCAAGCGATGCTGGCTCAACCCTCAAGATTGCTTCATTCTTTGAGATAATATTCTGATTCGCAAGCTCAACGGCAATTCTGAGAGCGGCTTGGGCCGTTCTTTTTCCGTTACGGGTCTGAAGCATGTAGAGCTTTTTCTGTTGAACGGTAAATTCAATATCTTGCATATCACGGTAATGCGTTTCTAGGCGATCGCGCACTTCACACAGCTGCTTATAGACCTCTGGCATCTCTTCTTCTAATGATTTTTCATCAGTGCCTTTTGCAGCTTTTTTGGTTAAAGGTTGCGGCGTTCTGATACCAGCCACTACATCTTCACCTTGTGCATTGATCAGAAACTCACCATAAAACTCGTTTTCACCCGTTGATGGATTGCGCGTAAAAGCAACGCCTGTTGCACAGTCATTTCCCATATTCCCAAAAACCATGGCTTGCACGTTAACGGCTGTTCCCCAATCGGCTGAGATATTATGCAATTTACGATAGGTAATCGCTCTCTGGTTCATCCAAGAATTAAAGACTGCACCAATGGCTGCCCAAAGCTGTTCTTGAACATCCTGCGGGAAATCCTTACCCGTTTCCTTTTGAACAATCTCTTTATACTCTTCAATCAGCTTTTTCCAATCATCAGCTTTGAGATCGGTATCTTCATGAAGATGGAAATCTGCTTTATAGCGCTCTAGCGCATCTTCAAAGAGGTAATGATCAACCTCAAGAACAACGTTTGAATACATTTGAATGAATCTGCGATAGCTGTCATAAGCAAAGCGCTCATCACCGCTCATTTGAATGAGTCCGAGAACAGTTTTATCGTTAAGGCCCAGGTTTAAAATTGTATCCATCATCCCTGGCATCGATGCACGCGCCCCTGATCTCACTGATACAAGAAGCGGATTCTGATTGCTCCCGAAGGTAGCACCAACTGTTTTTTCAATAAATTGAATATTCTCCTCAACCATCTTTTTTAAATCTGATGGATAGGTGCGTTCATGATTATAAAAGTAAGTACAGACTTCAGTTGAAATTGTGAACCCTGGCGGCACTGGCAGACCCAAGCTTGCCATTTCTGCCAAGTTTGCGCCTTTCCCACCAAGAAGGTCTTTCATATCCTTTTTGCCATCGGCCTTACCATTGCCAAATGCATAAATCCACTTTGTCATTGTTGTTGTTTCCATCTGAAATCCATCTTCTCGTTTCATATAACCTCAATCTACACAAAATTCATTTTTCGTCAATGCAGGAAAATGATGCAATGCGATTCATTGTCTGTCTGATCTGACCTAAAAGTTCTAGACGATTTATCCTTACGTTCGAGTCTTCTACATTTACCATAACATTCTCGAAAAAATCATTAACTGGCGAGGATAAATGGGCTAAATGCTGCATCGCCTCCACATAATCATTCTTTTTTATCGCAACATCAACAGATTCAGATGCCCTCTCTAACGCCACATGCAATTTTGTTTCAAATCCATCTTTCAGATAAATTGGATTCACCTGCCCCTTATATCCTACCTTATCTTTTGTTTCTTCGATCTGCAGAATATTATTTGCGCGCTTGAATAAAGACAGCAAACGCGTTGCCTCAGCCTGTCCACAAAAATCTGTCAAAGCCGTGACACGTTTAAAGATCAGATAGAGATGTGTCAAATGACCTGTTTCATAAGTTGCTTGAATCAGATCATAGCGCAATCCCTTGTCTTTGAGATAGACCTTCATCCGCTCAAGAGCAAAGGCATGAATCTCATCTAAAGGGCATTTTTCTTTATCAAGCATAAAGATCCCTTGACCCGCATAAAGCCTAAAGACATGCTCACAAAGGGCCACAAAATCAAAATCAAGCTCAAAAGCTTCAATAATCCGCACGATACCAAGGCAAGCACGTCTCAGTGCAAAGGGATCCTTTGAGCTTGTTGGCTTAAGACCCGCTGTGAAGAACCCAACCAAGCTATCCACTTTATCTGCTAATGAAACCAATGCGCCCTCAACCGTGCGTGGCAATTGATCAGCTGCGCCCATGGGCTTGTAATGATCTTGAATCGCAATCGAGATAGCATCCCCGAGTCCATCATGCGCTGCATAATAACCACCCATCACGCCTTGAAGCTCAGGGAATTCCCCCACCATGCCAGAGAGGAGATCGGCCTTCGATAATTGACCAGCTGTCATCAGCTTTTTAGAATCGATCGCAGAAAGGTGGGCATGATTTGCGCTTTTGAGCAACTCACTTAAAATCCCTGCGATCCGTTCTGTTTTTAAGAAAACAGAACCAAGTTTCTCATGAAACCGAATATTGTTCAAAGACTCACGACGGCTTTCAAGTGTCACTTTACGGTCCTGATCCCAGAAGAAACGGGCATCAGAAAGACGGGCCCTGAGGACTTTCTCATTTCCTGTGACAATCGCAACGCCTTTATCATTCGGTACAATATTGGCAACGATCACAAAAAAGGGCGCAAGCTTACCATCAGCCTGATAGAGCGGGAAATATTTCTGATGAACACGCATTGATGTTGTTAAAACTTCCATCGGCACATCCATAAAGGCCTGATCAATCTGGCCAAGGAACGGCACTGGATATTCCACAAGACCTGAGACTTCTTCCATCAACCCTTCATCCGGCTGAAAGACAAGGCCTTTATCAGATGCCAAAGCAGCAGCTTTTTCTTGAATGATTGTCATGCGCTCTTCACGATCCACAATCACAAATGCCTTTTTGCATTTTTCTTTATAGTCCTCAAAACTTGTGACAATAAAAGAATCTGGGGCCATAAAACGATGTCCCGTTGTCTCAGCACTAAAATGAATCTTAGCGCTTTCACCTTCTCCTAATGAGATAAAGCCCTTCAATGGCTTTTGATCAAAGATCGCCATCACGCGATGGATAGGACGTATCCAAGCCTTTGTGAAAGATCCCCAGCGCATTGATTTTGGCCAATTGAACTGAGCTATCAAATGAGATGGAAGCTCTGCAAGCAATTCAGTCATTTGCTTACCTGGCGTTAACACATTTACGAAATAATATTGCGCTTTTCCGCCGTCACGTAGCTCGCATTCATCCAAAGACTTAAGATTATTCGCCTTCAAGAAGCCATCGATAGCTTGCTGTGGCGCTCCCAAAGCTGGGCCCTTTTTCTCTTCTGAGACATCATTTTGTTTGATAGGTAAATTCTGAATCACCAAAACCAAACGACGTGGCGTGACATGGCTCATCACCTGAGCGCCTTCGATCTTTTTCTCCTTCAGCCAGCCCTCAGCCAATTGCGCCAATTGCGCGCCAGCATTTTTTTGCATGCGTGCTGGAATTTCTTCTCCAAAAATCTCTAATAAAAACTCAGCCATTATGCACTCTCCTTCACATTTGGCGCATCCCAAACTTCACAACACATTTTCGCAAGGGCTCTGACGCGGCCGATGTATGAGGCTCTTTCTAAAACAGAAATCACACCTCTGGCATCAAGCAGGTTAAAGCAATGGCTTGCCTTGATACATTGATCATAGGCAGGCAGCGCTAATTTTTGATCAATCAGCATTTGGCATTCCCGTTCTGCATCCTCAAAATGCTGAAACAAAACATCCGTTGTTGCAAATTCAAAATTATAGGCTGAAAATTCTTGCTCATTGCGCAAGAATACATCTGCGTAAGTCACACCATGGTCATTGAAAGCCAGATCATGGAATCGTTCTTTATTTTGAATATACATGGCCAGCCTCTCAAGTCCATAGGTGAGCTCGAACGACACCGGGCTACATTCAAGGCCGCCCACTTGCTGAAAGTAGGTAAATTGCGTAATCTCCATTCCATCGCACCAGACTTCCCAACCAAGCCCCCAAGCACCGAGCGTCGGGCTTTCCCAGTCGTCTTCCACAAAACGAATATCATGCTGCAAAGGATCAATGCCGATTGCCTTGAGACTTTCTAAATAGAGCTCCTGACAATTGGCCGGAGATGGCTTCATAATGACTTGAAACTGGTAGTAGTGTTGAAGGCGATTCGGGTTCTCACCATAGCGGCCATCTTTTGGACGACGTGATGGCTGAACATAGGCTGCATTCCAAGGTTTTGAACCAACTGCGCGCAAGGTTGTTGCGGGATGAAAGGTCCCTGCGCCCATTTCACAGTCATAGGGTTGCAGAATCACACAGCCTTGCTTTGACCAAAAATGCTGCAAGGTCAGAATCAAGTCTTGAAAAGAAAGCGGCTTTTGTTGCGTCATGTTGAAAAACCTCCGGACAATAAACAACCCCAGTCTAGCCTTTTCAATCAAAAGAAGCAAGCATGACCTCACAATTTAAAAGGCCCGCAGAAAATATCCATCGGGCCTTTGTCTTCTTCAAATCAATACAACCTAAATGGTCACATCAGAACCCTCTGTTGATTGCTCTTTTTCAAGCGATTGAATCTGCTCATCTGTCGGGAAAAGGGTACCAAACTTCCCGAAATATAGCCTCATTTTATCAGCTTCATTCGGATCAGATCCTGTAGGGCCGTACAAACCCGTTGCTATTGTAAATAAAGCAACACTTACCTCACTGGGCAAGAACTCTAATGGATTGTTATCTAAGCTCACGTGGAAAGTCTTTCCCGCAAATAAAGCTATATCTCTTGGTAACGTTTTAAGTTGATTATTGGAAAGGTTTAGATTTCGCAATGTTTGATCTTTAACCCACCACCTACCAGCGCCAGAAAACACACCAATCATTGATGACAAAGAAGTCAGGCGATTATTACTGAGATCGACACTCTCCAAATTGCTTCGCACCCATGAAAAATCTGTAGAAAAACTTTGTAAAGAATTATTATTCAGCAATAATTGGCGGCCGGCAAATCTAACTATTTCAGGAGGAAGGTGTGAAATCTGACGCCCTGACAAATTAAGAATATCTAGACGATCTCTGCATGCCTCATCAATAGAAACCTTACAGTCCTTATAGATTTGATAGGCTTCACCTAATGACTGACCAGCCCCGTCAGCTGCTTTTTTGAAATCATAAAGATGAAAAGCGAAGTCCATTCTTGTTTCATCTGACGGGTAAACTAAAAAATGCGTTGTCCCTGATAATCCTTCTTTAACCTCAGCTTCAGATTCCCCTGTTGCTTCCATTAATTCATGAATGACCTTACTTGCAACATCTTCTATTTCCTTTTTAGATACACCTTGGTGCGTCTCAACATTCATCTGTCTCTTAGGCTCAGAAAAAAGCTCACCATAATCTTTGCCATAAAATTCCTTACTCTCTGGATACGCCATATCCACAAGCTCGCTAGAACTCATTGCGCCGCCCAAAATATCCCCCCCTGGTCCTGTTGCCATATTTATCATATTTGCAGCTCTTTCAACAGCATCTCTACCTGCATTAGCTATTGCACGCATGTAAAGAGGCAAATTATCGCCCAGCATAGTACTGACAAGTTCATTCATCTGAACTTTTTTTGTCTCAACTGGTTTTTGCTCAACAGTTGTCTCCGCAAATTTAGCCTCATCTGCAGCTCCAACATCAGAACCTGTTTGTGATTTACCTGTTTTATCTATCCCTGACATGACTCTCTCCTTCATTAAAAATTCATTAAATATGCTTTTTACAAAACATAGTCCTATTATAAATCATATTTAATGAAAAAAAAAAAAAAAAAAAACTTTTTTATAAAAAAACATTTTTTGTTACCGTTTTCAAAAAAACCTCCCAACAAA